>JAJRPH010000046.1 GCA_024280875.1 Deltaproteobacteria bacterium
CAGTTCATGCCAAGACAATCCCGTATCGACACGGCCGATGCGTTGCACCACATCATTTACGAAGGATCGTATCCGATAATAGCATGATGGCTCAAGCCGACAGTAATGCAAAATTTTTTACCAATGAAGCATATCGATAAATTTACGTAACGGTACTTGTTTTTTTATATCGAAATTTTACCACATCTTGTGGTAACGGAAATACTCAAAGGTTGTGATTAAACGAACAAATATCAGGTCAATTCTTACCTTTGATTCGAGAATAGTATCAGGGGAAAAATCCAACAGTGCTTACCGATAAAATTTGCATCCCGCTGGGCAACAGCAATGGCTCTTCTACGGAAAGTGGTCGCTGATGCTATCTTGGTGGCTACAATGCTCTTCGCAAACAATGATAAATAGGTTCTGATTGTCATTTCAAGTCCACGATTTTATAAGGACCTATAAGGCATTTAGCGCGGCATCGAGTTGTAATCCGGGGTTACGGAAGCGAATATTAAACTTGTGGCCCTGCTGCTGAATGTCCGGCATTAACGGTTTCTTCCATGACATGCCTGGAATTCAGGGTTTTTCAATCAAAACGCTCATCCTTCTGGTAATCGCGGTGATCAGAAAATGCTCATCACTTCACGGACATAACTCCCTTGATATGCGCAAACAAACACTCAAGCAGATCATAAGCTGAAATACCGGATTTTATTTCGAGCAGCTGCCTTTGCATATCTTCCTGCCTGGATTTTGTGGCAGCTGTTTTAAACATTTTTTTGGAGTTTCGACTCACTTCAAGATGAACCGACTTTAAAAGCGCCTCCTTTTCCCGCATTTTTAATTCAAATTCTTCGGCCGCATCTTTCCAGAATTTTTCATTGGCTTTTTTTGCAAAAAAAATCATTTTCGATGGGTTATCAAAATATCGAGGAAGTTCCGTAGAAAAACTCACCAGGGTGTCAGCTGTTTTAACAAATAGTTTCTCACTGGTAAGTGTCTGATAAATCATTGCCACTGTTGCGTACCAGTCCTGAAGAAAAAAGATGTAACGCACATCATCATACAACTGTTTAAGCACTTCATTTAAAAACATGTGGGATGGCGTTGCATAAAAAGGCGTCCAGCCAAGTTTCGGCTGGGCAATCTTTTTACTTTTCGGTTCTTTATTTTTAGTTTTTTTGTTTTCAGGATTCAGGAAGACGGCTATTTCAACATCAATCAACCCGATTTCAAAGCCATCTGTCGAGTTTAAAAAATGAGGATATTTTGAAGGATCTCCGGTTACCAGCAGATTATCCGGCTTGAGATCCCGTATGGCAATATTTTTGGAATACAGCCATGCCAGCAATTCCACCAGTCGGGAACAAATACATTGGATTTTTGAAATATTCTGTTTGAAAAATATTTCCCGGGTAAAATTTTTTAAAAGAAGTTTATATTCATCTGGAATTTCTTTGTGCTCATTTTTTAAAGTATTGAGAATCACTAAGGCGTTTTTGGGTATTTTCCGGGAAGCGGCAGCGTCTTCATCTTCCAGAAAAATTTCGGTAAACCATATTTTCCTCTGAAAAGACGCAATGGCGGAATCCTTAAACTGTTTGTCAAACTTTGCAAAAACATTCTGCAGTTTGTGGCAAATATCTGAAAATTTTTCGCCATACCTGTCGGCAAATGCCTGCGGTGTCCAGATTAAATCCTGATGCTTATGAATTTCTTTTGGAATTTCTTTATCCGCATCATGACAGTCTTTTAAAATCTGCCCCAGAAAGAAATGCCTTGAAAGATCCATGTAAAAGGCAAAGCCATTCCCCATTTTAAGAAGTTTTTGATATTCCGGACGTTCGCTTAATACGTCAATACATTGTTGTTCATTATTGATAGTGCTTTTGCCAATGAATTTTACAAAAGACGGGATCTGTTTAAGAACAATTGAAATCTTCGGGACCAGGCATTCTCGGGGCGCAAGAATATCTGCGATCTGCCGGTCGGCTCTGATGCTTTGAATGTATTCATTGATGTCCGTGACAGGTTCCGGCGGAATCTTAACCACAAAATGATCATCATAGATCACATAAAAGCATTTGCTTCTGGCGCCACTGTCTTCACCGATGCGCCCCAGAGAGATTCTTCTGGACTGCCATTGTCCGTTGATATTGACTCGAAACTCATAAACCGTTGTATTTAAGGGACCCTTAATATCAATCTGTTGATAGTGGTATCTGTCTTTTCTTTTCGCCTTTAGCTGCTGCAGGTAAATATTAAAGAAAAAAAGAACGATCTTTTCCGAATCAGATATCTGTGAGGATATGGAAATTGTAATTAATTCATCGTTTTTTTCTTTTCCTTTTTCTCTTATCGATATTTTTTTTGATACAATAAAACGAAATAAGATCACGCTACCGAAAAAACAAAAAACACCCAGGCAGACGAACCAGGTCATGCGGCTCATCAGGATTCCAAACACACCTTGTCTTGATTCAAGAGCATGGGAAATAATCATTTTCCAGTCATAAAGGCTGGAAAAATTAGCGCTAAGAACTTCATCAACCGCATTTGTTTTGACAGTAAAAAGGGTCCCTTCTCCTTTTTCATAATATACCTCATCAAAAACAACCCAGGCTTTATCCGCCTCTATGATTTTTCCATTGGATAAATAAATAAGGTGTTTATTCCAGTTGGGAATTATGATTGCCGAAATTAATACAAAGGCAAGGATGGAAGTTATGGTGATGAAAAGTCTGTTTTTCACGCGGACCCTTTAATTATGAATAAAAAGGAAATGACATCGCTCAGGCGTTGATCCTGAAAAATGGCTGAAACAGCATGTGCTCATCATTGATTATGTTTTGGATATGTATTCTGCTTTGATAAATTTCAAATCCAGTAAAAATTTTCACTACAGATTAAGTAACCAATTTATTACAATAACCAGTGCTGCTGTCAATATGAAAGGGGGGCGACATTATATGAAAAATCCGATTAAAAACCAAAGTATCATTAAATTGACTTTAAATTATGTAAAAAAATCAGTATCGTTCTGACTAATTTTATTAAATTATATTCAAAGCTATGGGATTGAGATATTTTTTATAACCAATAAACGGCCCACCCATAAAAATGATGCGCCTGACCGAAGAACAAAAAAAAATAGTGGCCTGCGATCTGATACCCGGCGAAAGCCTGAAAGTAATTGCTTTTGCCGGAACTGGCAAAACTTCAACGCTGGTCGAATATACACGGGCAAGGCCAGGGATGCGTTTTTTGTATGTGGCATTTAATAAAAGTGTTCAGCTTGAAGCCGCAGAAAAGTTCCCTTCAAATGTTATTGCCAGAACATCCCATTCGCTGGCATTTCGAGCCATCGGATACCGTCATAAAGATCGCCTGATATCCGGATTCAAGGCAAATACCGTCATGGAAGCACTTCAACTGGGAAAATTTGAAGATGCCAAATTTACCATTGATACCCTTTATCATTATCTGGTTTCATCGGCACCCAAAGTTTCAAAATCCCATATTCCGTATCAGGCTAAAATCTTTTATCAACAGAGAAGAGAACCTTTTCCGGATTTTATCAGACTGGCAAACAGTTTAGGCCGACTGATGTGCGATGCATCAGACGATCGGATCGGCATGATCCACGACGGCTATCTTAAGCTTTATCAACTCAAGAAGCCCAGGCTCAATTTTGATTGTATACTTCTCGATGAAGCACAGGATATCAACCCTGTAACCAGCTCCATTGTGATGTCTCAAGCACGACCAGTCAATCAATCAAAGACTCTTTCCATTGTTCTGGTGGGAGACAGTCATCAGCAGATCTATAGTTTCCGGGGGGCAAAAGACACATTAAACAAAATCAACACCACAAAAACTTTTTACCTGACCAAAAGCTTCCGATTTGACAACAAAGTGGCAAAAGTTGCCAATATGGTACTTCAAACATTTAAGGGTGAAGCGAATACGCTTATTGGAGTCCTTTCCGGAGAAAGGACCAAGCCCAAATGGGATTCAAACCGTTACACGGTAATCGCCCGGACAAATGCATCTGTTTTTGACAAAGCCGTCCAGTTATCAGGGGTCCGTAAAATTGGATTTGTCGGAGGGCTGCAGGGATACCGCCTAAACAAAATAAGAGATGTCTATTTTTTATTTTCGGGCAACTTGGAACGAATTTCAGATAAATACATTAAAAGCTTTGGTCAATACAGTGATCTCAAAACGTATGCCAGGGCGGTAGAAGATATCGAACTGATGAGTATCTGCAAAGTCGTTGAAACATATAAATTCAGCATCCCTCATCTGGTTAAAATGATCTTTGAAACAGCTGTTGATGCGAGTGAGGCGCAAGTTCTTCTGACAACCGCTCATAAATCAAAAGGCCTTGAATGGCAAAACGTCCATTTGATGGGAGACTTCCCCTCTTTTGTGGGAAAAAACGACCTGATTGACAAGAATGCGCTTGATCCTGACGAATTCAATCTTGTCTATGTTGCAATGACCCGAACCATTTCCAGGCTACGGTTTGACCCGGACAGCAGTATGCCTGAATTCATCCGGCTGGTGAGGAAAAATAAAAATGAAAACATACTTTGACTGCATTCCCTGTTTCCTTCGCCAGGCACTAAGCGCTGCCCGGCTTATTTCAACAGATAAAAAAATCCATGAGCGGATTATGCGGGAAGTTTTGCGAAAAACGGCAAAAATGGACCTTAATCAGCCCCCTCCGGCAATGGGTCGTCTAATTTATCAAATGATCCGGGAAGTATCCGGAAACAATGATCCATATAAACAAATCAAGGACAAATTCAACCATTTCGTGCTGGGTCTGTACCCTGAATTTCAAAAAATTATTTTAAATGCCGACAAGCCA
>JAJRPH010000047.1 GCA_024280875.1 Deltaproteobacteria bacterium
ATCAGAAGGAGGTCATTCGCATGTTGCATAAAATGACCATCGGCGGACTGGCAATGGACCCATCATCTAATGCCCCGATCCTTATATTAAACTCTGTTGATGAAGAGTTCTCAATTCCGATCTGGATCGGGCTGCTGGAAGCCGCCTCAATTGCATCCGTATTACAGAATATATCCTTTGACCGTCCGATGACCCATGATCTGTTTAAAAATTTTATTAAAACAGTGAATACAAACGTCACTAAAATTGAAGTATGTGATCTCAAAGATAATACGTTTTATGCAAAAATTTATTGCATTTCAAAGGATGGCGAATTTATTTTAGATGCGCGCCCGAGTGATGCCATTGCACTGGCATTACGTCTTAAGGCGGAAATTTTTGTGGATGATTCGGTGGTAGAGAGCCTGAAGGTTAAAAACGGAGAATATGAGATCGTCGATGACAGTGACCAGGGAAAAAAATGGGAAAAGTACCTTAAAGATCTTTCCCCTGAGGATTTTGGCAAATACAAAGTTTGATGGCTTCGTTAAAAGTCCCATCTACTGCGTTGTAGCAATTTTTCAGACACTCAAGATACTCCATGTATGATTTCGAGCCTGAAAAATAACTACGCCTTGCATATGGAACTTTTAACTTATCCATCCAGCTATTTTTAAGTGAACATCCAGTTTAATTCACTGGCAAATAGAAAAGATTAGATTATGATTGACCTTCATTCGCATTCGATTTTCAGTGACGGGGTTTTAATTCCGGCTGAACTGGCCAGACGAGCGGAACATAAAGGACTCCAGGCGATTGGTATCACGGACCATGGGGATCTTTCTAATATTGATTTTATTATTCCAAGACTTGTTGCGGTCGCAGAGGCATTGAATCCCGTATTACATATTCAAATTATACCCGGCATTGAAATAACGCATGTCCCGCCATCTTTAATCGGTGATACGATTGCAAAATCAAGAGATCTGGGTGCGAAAATAGTGCTTGTTCACGGAGAAACCATTGCCGAACCGGTGGCCAAAGGAACCAATCGTGCGGCCATAGATGCCGGTGTCGATATCCTTGCCCATCCTGGGTTAATTTCTGAAGCAGATGTCCGGACGGCAAAAGATAAAAACGTGCTGCTCGAAATTACTGCACGCCAAGGCCACTCCCTGACGAACGGACATGTTGCGCGCCTGGCTGAAAAAAACGGCACAAAAATGATTATAAATACGGACACTCACGCTCCTGGAGATCTGATTGACGATGAAGCGGCCAAACAGATTATTCATGGTGCCGGTTTAAATGAAGCGTATTTTGTAAAAATGCAGGAAAATGCAGCGGCATTGATTCAAAAAGTCTGTCGTGTTGATTAAAATTTTTTTAATCAACAATGATGGCTTCGTAAAAAGTCCAAATTCTGTGTTGCGCTTCATCCTTCGTTTCTTCATGGTACGCTAAGTACAAATCATCACTCAGGATTTGCGCGCCTTGAATTTGGAGCTTTTTTCTTTGCCAGCGAAATCTGACTTTTTACAAGTTTGTCAACAATGTATAAAAAAACTTGACATTTAATTTAGAATCGTTGAAATTGATTTCCACGTTATTTTTATAAATTTAATTCTAATTTCAAACGTTATGAAAGAGACAAGTCAATAAAAATGAAACTCAACACAGGCATAAATTTTGAATTTTATTTTTGGTATTTTAGCTATTTTTATTTTTACGCCAAGGGTCTGCCTGTGCGATAGTAAGTAAAACAACTAAAAACACAAAGCCGCGGGCAGCCCCAAAAGCCCGCGGCTTTTTTTTATTAAAAAAGCCGTGGAGAAAAAAGTCTTCACGGCTTTTTTTGTTAATTATCAACCTAAAGGAGAATCAAAATGACACTTATCGGCAAACACATTCGAATGGAACGAATTATGGATCGAAACACGGGACGAACAATTATTGTGCCGCTGGATCATGGCGTTTCTGTCGGGCCCATTGATGGAATTAGTGATATCAAGACAACGGTTGCCAGGGTTGCTGAGGGCCGTGCAAATGCAATCGTCGAACATAAGGGACTGATCGGTGCCGGGCACAGGCGGGGAGGTGCTGATATCGGTCTGATTATTCATTTGTCCGCATCCACATCCCTGTCGATGTTTCCTGATGCCAAAACACTTGTTTGTACGGTGGAAGAGGCAATTAAACTGGGAGCGGATGCTGTTTCAATTCATGTCAATATCGGAAACGGGCAGGAAAAAGAAATGCTCAATGATTTTGGAAAAGTCAGTTACGCGTGCCGGGAATGGGGAATCCCTCTGCTGGCAATGATGTATCCGCGAGGCGAAAAAATCAAAGATGAATATGATGTCGGGGTTGTAAAGCATGCTGCCCGTGTGGGTTGCGAAATGGGGGCGGACATTGTAAAAGTATCATATACCGGTTCTCCGGAAACTTTTTCAAAGGTTGTTGAAGGCTGTACCGTCCCTGTTGTCATCGCAGGAGGGGCAAAGATGAACTCTGATAGAGATATTCTGGAAATGGTGAAAGGCTCCATTGATGCCGGCGGGTCCGGGGTTTCAATCGGTCGAAATGTATTTCAACATAAAAATCCTACACTGATGGTTAAAGCTATGGCTTCAATCTTATTTGATAATGGGTCTGTTGACGATGCATTAAAAATTCTCGAATAACAAATTATATGGAGAGGACATAGCTCATGCGAAAGATCTGGGTAAAAATAGATCCCTGGGATAAAGAACTGGTTACCACTGCCATCGAAGGCGGGGCGGATGGAGTGATGGTGCCGTCCGGTTGTTCTGAAAAAGTAAAAGCGCTCGGGCGCATTGAAACCATATCGGATGACGGTGATATCAAGCCGGATGAAGATGTTGTGGTGTTTAAAATTCAAAGCGGTGAAGATGAAAACGAAATTGTGAAGTTGTGCCATGACAAAAAGGTAATTCTGGAATGCACGGACTGGTCCATTATTCCGCTGGAAAATTTGATCGCCAAAGGCGCCAATGGCGTGATTGCCCAGGTTCATAGCCTGGAAGAAGCGGAAACCGCTTTTGGAATTCTTGAAAAAGGCGTTGATCATATCCTTTTCTGCACTGATAATTTTTTGGAGCTAAAAGACGCGCTTCGTGTACTAAGCGAAAAAACGGATCAGGTTCCATTAAACATAGCTGAAATTACGGAAATCAAACCGGTCGGTATGGGTGATAGGGTGTGCGTGGATACCTGTACGGAAATGAAAATAGGGGAGGGCATGCTGGTTGGTAATGCCAGTAGCGCCCTTTTCCTGGTTCATTCGGAAAGTATTGCCAACCCCTATGTTTCTCCCCGTCCTTTCCGGGTGAATGCCGGAGCAGTGCATGCGTATACAAGAGTGCCCGGCGGTAAGACACGCTATCTTTCAGAACTTTCAGCCGGTGATCAGGTTTTGATTACTGACTTTACAGGCAACGCAACCGTTGGTACGGTAGGTCGTCTTAAAATCGAAAAACGGCCGTTGATGCTGATTAAAGCTAAAGTGGCTGGAAAAGAAATCAACACCATTCTTCAGAATGCGGAGACCATTCGGCTCACTGATCCGGATGGACAGCCGGTTTCGGTTGTCAATTTACGCCCCGGGGATAAAGTGCTGGTAGCTATTGAGGAAAGCGGCAGGCATTTTGGAATGAAGATCAATGAAACAATAACTGAAAAATAATTCAGGAAATTTTAACAGCATGAATGATACTGATAGTAACCAGGCGGACACTAAAATCAGTCAATTGCGACTTGCCATCAACAAAATTGACGAATCAATTCTGGACTTAATTAATAAACGGTTGTTAATCGCAAAAGAGATCGGGGATATTAAAAAAGAAAAGGGCAACTTTGTCTATGACAAATCCCGTGAAAATCAAGTCATGCAGCGACTGAACGATCTTAATAAAGGGCCTCTTAAGCGTCAGGCGCTTCATCAGATTTTTACGGATGTTATTTCCGCTTCCCGAGAGATCCAAACACCGACGAAGATATCTTATCTTGGCCCGGATGCAACATTTACACATATTGCCGCCATGGAACTTTTTGGCCATTCGTCGATATACATTCCGCAAACCGGAATTCGTGATGTATTTATCGACGTGAGCAAAGGCAAGTGTGATTATGGCGTTGTTCCGGTTGAAAATTCCATTGAAGGGGCCATTAATCATACCCTGGATCTTTTTTTCGAATCTGATCTGAAGATCTGTGCTGAAAAATATTTAAATATTTCACACGCGGTTTTGTCCGGATCAAGCTCAATCAAGGATATTGAATTAATTTATTCGCACCCACAGGCACTCGCTCAGTGCCGGGGCTGGATACGAAAGAATCTTCCCAATGCCGTCTTGATCGAATGCAACAGCACAGCGCTTGCAGCACAAAAAGCGTCGAAGGAAGAAAAAACTGCGGCAATCGCCAACAGTGAAGCAGCCCACATTTACGGGCTTCAGATTCTTGAGACCAACATTGAAGATCACTCAAACAATATTACGCGATTCCTGTTGATCGGAAAGGATGAGCCGAGCCCAACTGGCTGTGACAGGACATCCATAATGTTTGTCATTTCTCATGTCCCTGGTGCATTGTTTAAAATTCTTGAGCCGATTGCCGAGTCAGGCATCAACATGTCGAAAATGGAATCACGCCCGACAAAACACGAAAACTGGAGTTATTTCTTTTTTGTTGATTTTGACGGACATATTGCAGATGAAAAAATCAAACATACTATTGACCGGATGAAACCGTACTGCAAATATATTAAATGGCTGGGTTCCTATCCCAGATCCCAGGCATGATGGAAATATATATCTGAGCGACCGTGAGAAAGCGTATAGAAATTAACGAAGCAGACAAATGAGATGGGAACCCATGCTGAAAATAAAAACTGAGAAAATTCATGATACGGCGGTGACTGTACCTGGATCGAAAAGTTATACCCACCGCATATTTATTGCCGCCGCACTATCTTCTGGTCCATGTTCCATTGTAAACTGGTTAGACAGCGATGATACGAATTATACATTATCTGCGTTAAACCAATTCGGGGCGTCTGTTGATAAAACACCTGACGGATTAATCCTGATTGGCCGAAACGGAAATATGGATTCATGTGAGAAACCCATTTATTTGGGAAATTCCGGAACCTCCATGCGGCTTTTGACAGCGTATGCAGCGATCGGCAACGGACGCTATGTTTTAACCGGCTCTGACCGGATGCATGAACGACCGATTCATCATCTGCTGGACGGTTTAAGCCAGCTGGGTGTGCAGGCGGTATCATTAAATAACAATGGATGCCCGCCGGTCGAAGTGATCGGCACAAAACTCGACGGCGGAACAGTTAACTTAAACTGCAGTATCAGCAGCCAGTTTCTTTCCGGGTTACTGTTAATGGCACCTTACACAAAAAGCGGCATGGAGATCCATGTGACCCACGGACCGGTTTCCAAGCCGTACATTGATATGACACTCGATATCATGGCACGGTTTGGTGTTGATATCTACAGAACCGGGTATAATTATTTTAAAATTCCAGGCGGTCAATGCTACCGCTCCGGCAGTTATGTTGTGGAACCTGATGCTTCCCAGGCAGGTTATTTCTGGGGAGCAGCTGCCATAACCGGGCATTCAATAAAAGTAAACGGTATATCCAAACAATCCAGCCAGGGAGATGTTCGTTTTGTTGATGTTTTATCTGCCATGGGATGCCGG
>JAJRPH010000048.1 GCA_024280875.1 Deltaproteobacteria bacterium
AACATATTGATATTTTTCATAAGTTAACCGGACAGCAATGAATTTTTTTACATGATGCACATATAGGGAGAATTCCCTTTAAAGTTTTAATTTCTGCGAGAGCCTTTTCAAGCTCAGAGATCAGTTCTTCCCTCTCTTTTTCATGTTCTTTTCGTTTACATATATCATGAATGATTGAATATAAAAGTTTTTCATTATTTATGGTTATGGGTCCACTAAAAACTTCAACCTCTTTTATCTGTCCAGTCGCAAGCCTATGGCGAAAGTTGAAATAGTTACGGTTTTCAAATTTAGCATTTTGCATTTCCCTATAAACTTGTTCTTTAGAAAGAGTATTGATGTCCTGTATGCACATATTTGTTATTTCATGTTTTTTGTACCCGTAATAATTACAGGCCGCTGCATTGGCATCTATTATGTCACCAGTCTCAGGATGGATAATGAGCATGACTGAATAGCTATTCTCAAATAAGCTTTTATATAATTCATCACTCTGAATGGATTTTTTAGTGAACATGGTTTTAAAATATTATTATTTTGATTTTAAGCGGCACAAAATAACATTTTATCCTTCATCCCAACACCGGATAAAATTGATGTAACACTTTTCCAACACCAGCTTTCATTTTCAGATTTACGACAATGGGATGCAGGATAAAGTGATGTTGGACTAAATCCGTTTAGGGTGTTTGATATTAACTTTATAAAAATTATGGGAATTATATAGGTTTCGGATGACTTTGGCAAGGGGTAATGATGGGGCGTTTCCTGTAATTTTCCTAAATATAAACTTTTTTTGGCCGATCATTAATAAATTCCGATAAGAAAATACGGGATTGTTCTCTTCGTGGCTCATAATATAATAATCAATGTTTGATCCCAAATGCTTTCAGGTCTCCCGGCCGGCGCTTACCAGAGCACCCGGCCGGGGTATATTTAAAATCCCGCTATTAATTCTTATATTGAGACAGTGTCAGGTTTTTGTTGTCATAATACTCTTTTTCTGTGGCGGTGTAAAAAAAGTTTCCGGTTGAATCCAGTGCAATTCGATTATTCGTGGTTTCTGTTCCGGTCGTGACTGTTGTTATTTCATCGCCACCGGCACTAATTTTAGTTGTGGCATCGCCTCCGGTAACATAGATATCGCCATTGCCCTCAACCAGCATCTGGTCAATGTCCATGTGCTTTTTTCCTGAAATAAAGGTATGTGCCCATATTTTAGAAAGATTGCTGGAATATTTTACTACTCTTCGCCCTAGGTCTGAATTTTCGCCGGATGCGGCCATAATGACATTTCCCTGAACGTCGACAGCAAGCTGCGGGTTCCAGTAAGAATCCACAGATTCAGTGGTATCCGCAAGGGTTAACCCGGTGTTGGTTTCGATTTTGAAGGTGCGGACCAGTGAGGTGCCTGTAATGCCGGCACAGGCAAACAGGTTATCGTTATTATCGATGGCAAGTTTCATGGCGGTGTAATCGTCATCCGTATTGACCAGCCAGAGGTTGTTGCCCTCAGGATCAAACGATCCTATATGGGAGTAGCCGGATACGTAAATATTACCACTGCTGTCCGTAACCATATCTGTTGTCCGTAAATTCAGTATAACGCTCCAAAGTGTTTCTCCTGTCTGACAGTCGAATGCATATATGTTTTGGTTTCCCATGTAGACAATTCCATTGAACACTGCAAGGCCGCCTGTTACCCAGTCGCCATCCAGTGCCGTCTGTTCCCAGGCAAGACTCCCGCCGGGTGTTAATTTCATCACGTATGAACCGGCGGGTGCAGACCCTGCTATATAAATGTTGTCATAATCGTCTGTGACCATCTTGAAGATCCTATCATTTTCCCCTGAAGACAGGTAGTTCCACAAGAATGTTCCCCGGTCATTATATTTAACGACTGAAACCTTTTCGACTATTTCCTGGCCTGACTTATCATAGGCATCGGCCGCCATGATAATATCCCCATAGCTGTCGACGCAAACCGCTTCAATGAATTCCGAAACAGTGTCAGTGGCATACTCCATACTCCATTCAGGATCGATTTCTTTGCATCCTGATATCTGAAGAACGGCTGCGACCAATAAGAACGTCAACATTTTACTTGCCCATTTTTTCTGAAATTTTTTCATTTACTGCCTCCCCATCTTTAAAATTTTTGTTAATGAATGTAAACAGGTCTCTCATTGCCATTTCGTGTTATTTGATAAAATCGTGTATTACCAAAGCGACCAATGTTTAGATATATAATTAATACAATAAGTTATCTTTAATAATTACTTGCTCTAAACACTACTTTTTATGGGAAGTCAAGAGGATTTTTTGAAAGCCTCAAAAAAAGAGGCATCAGAAAGGAAATAGAAAATAACACGAGTGTGTGGCTTCTATGGTTTTCACGCTAAACCGCGGGCCTCAATACCGGTTAAGTTATTTTTTTTCAGCTTTGGAATCCGGTAATTAAATATTGTGACGTTTTAATGATTGATTCGGATATGCAATACCAAAAGGGGACGGGGAGGGGAAAATGGAGTGAAAATGGTACCTGACCAGAAATCCCTCAGGAAATATAAGTTTTGCGGCCATGGCATGCTGACCGGGCAAAAGGGACAGGCATGGCAGGATGCGGATTATGTGCTGAAATATTTCGCTGCTGATCTGAAAACAGCCCGCAGGAAATACCTCGCCTATGTTCGTGCCGGTCTTGATCAGGGCAGGCGTCCGGAACTTGTCGGCGGCGGCTTGATTCGCAGTTTGGGCGGATGGACGGAAGTCAAAAAGAAGCGCCGTACGGGCATGAAACGGATCAAGGGAGATCAACGGATTCTCGGCGATACGGCGTTTGTTCAAACCATGTTAAAGCAGGCAAAGGAAAATATATGAGCGGGGATATGAATTACGGGCACGGGGAGTCGACCTTGATAATATTGCAAAAAACACAGCAGACATTTATGACATTGAACCGGATGAGATTTTCTCAAAAGGGCGTCAGCAGCATCGTGCGGACGCAAGAGGACTTTTCTGCTATTGGGCGGTCCGTGAATTGAACGTCTCTTTAAGCGAACTTGCCCGCAGGCTGATGATGACACCTGCAGGGGTTGGGAACGCAGTTGCTCGGGGTGAATCGATTGTCCGGAATTATGGCTACCGCCTGCTGAAATGAGCTATTGAGTTATTTAAGGACGTCCCCATTTTGCACAGATTTTTTGGGTTCAGACCAAAATCTTTCAGGGTACTCGCAACACAAAGAAGAAAAAGAGAAAACACTAATTTTTGATAATGCCAGGTCAATGACCTGAGTTGATAAGGCAATGTAAACGTAGCCAAAAAATAGGGAACCGGTAATAACTTGCCCTGTTGCCGGTCAATCCATTGACTGGCTTCATGGTTTTGACACTTTGGGCAGCTGCGGTGACCACAGGATAGAGGCCGCCATTCTCCATGATGACAGTCAGGGCACTCTACATAAAGTTCACCTGAATCAGGTGTACGGCAACCGCGAATGGCATTCATTGCTTTCAGGTGACCATGTAATGCAGTATCACCATACTTGATCATAAATGCATCAAAATATTGATTAATAATAGAGGCCAGTTCCATGATTACACCTTCCTT
>JAJRPH010000004.1 GCA_024280875.1 Deltaproteobacteria bacterium
CAAAAAGGCAAG
The DNA here is from genome assembly GCA_024280875.1 of Deltaproteobacteria bacterium. Classification (GTDB taxonomy): domain Bacteria; phylum Desulfobacterota; class Desulfobacteria; order Desulfobacterales; family Desulfosalsimonadaceae; genus SURF-3. The sequence continues at coordinate 13 of JAJRPH010000004.1, forward strand.
CAAGTTTGGTATATTAATTTTTGGAAGTTCCCTTATATTAAAAATGAACGGTTTTTTTCATTCGGCGGATTACGCTTCGCTAATCCGCCCTACGAGGCTGCGTGGGGTTTTATAAAATTTTTGCTATTGTTCCTTATTCATCATTCGATGTTGGGCGTTCGATGTTCGATGTTCATCTTTTTCCATTCGGCGGATTACGCTTCGCTAATCCGCCCTACGAGGTCACCGAATTTACCTCATTCGATGTTGGGCGTTCGATGTTCATCTTTTATTCTTCAGCATTTTCAAGCGGTTAAATGTTTTCAGGGATTTTTCATGCTGGCCGAGTAACGCGAAACAGGCCCCCAGGTTATAAAGCGCGTGGGTATTGGATGGATCAATCAGTAAAACTTTCTTGTACTGTATTGCTGCCCGGTTGAATTTATTTTGTTTCTGGTAAAAGGCGGCCAGTTTTAAGTGAAACTGTTCGTTATCAGGATATAAAATCGATTTTACGCGGGTGGTGTCGTTGGCGTCAAATAACTTATGCGGATTGTTTTTTAAATACTGCAGGTTCTCTTTTGCGTCCCTGCTTTCCGGGTCTAATTGAACCGCTTTTTCAAACTGGATTGCCGCTTGCCTAAATTGTTTTTGCTGCATCAGGGCTTTTCCCAAGAGGCTATGCGCTTTAGCATTGTTCGGATTAATTTTCATCCCTTGCCTGAAATGAAAAATCGCTTCATTCGTCATTCTATGGTGCATTAGAACGCTTCCCAAATTAAAATGAACGGAAGCAAAATCTTTGACATGGTAGGGATCCAGGGCCGGATCGATTTCGAGCGCTGATATATAATAGTCTAATGCTTTGTCGGCTTTGTTTTGAGCTGCATAAATATTTCCAAGGTTATTGTATGCAGTGACATAATTCGGGTCAATCGCCAGTATCTTTAAAAAATTACGGATGGCTTCCGGCGTTTTGCCATTCAATTGCAAGGTCGTTGCAAGGTTATTGCGCGGACGAATTTTATTGGGGGATTTTATCACGCAATCATTTAAAAATTTAACTCCATTCCCGAAAACATCATTTCTCTGATATGTCCAAATTGAAATGAGTATTAAGGCACACCCTAATAAACCGGCCATCAGCTTTTTGTGTTTGATTATCCGGGTTATTAGAATAACCAAAAGCAGTGATGCCATCATAAACGGCAGATAGGTTCGGTGTTCAAAGATAATTTCAATGCCTATGACTGATGATTCGATGAGCAGGTTACCGAAAAACCATAAAATACAAAATGAACCCAATCGGTCTCTTCTTGCACGGCCAACAGCCATTCCGATCAGGGCGATAATGGTTATAATGGATATGACGGTCGTTATCGGATCGATAAATGACAGGGAAAGCGGGTAATCATGCTCCAAAGTCAGCCGAGCTGGAAAAGGAAAGAAAAAAAGGCTGATATAATATACCACCACCCGGCTTTCGGTCATCAGGCGTTGGGGCAGGGTGAAATCTCTGATTGTATAACTTTTTAAAATTCGGGTAACCGGATTTTCCCCCAGGTAAATGATGGCGATAATGCCGAACAAAAGGGAAAGACCGCATATGATTAAAAAGAATTTTTTGTTTGTGCGGATTGATTTTAAGTCCTGAAAGAAGAACCATTCATACAACAATATAAACAAAGGCAGCGCGCCGGCATTTTCCTTGCTCCCGACTGCGCAAACACCTGAGATGATGCAGCCGATGAAGAGCACGAACCCTTTGGCGTAACACCGGGGCTCCGAACGGATCGAAGATCTTGCGTATACATAGAACAGCATGGAAAGAATATAAAACATGGCCGCCATGCCGGCCATTCGCTGGCAGGTATAGGTAACTGTCTGGGTGTTAACCGGATGCGCCAGCCAGATCATTGCCGTAAAAAATGGGATCAGCAACGGATAATCCGGTTTTTCGCTTCGGCGACTTTCCAGATATACTGTAAATTTAATAAAGGCAAACAGGATTATGCCGGTAAAGATATGTATCATTACATTAATTACATGATAGCCGGTCACATGATATCGGCCGAAGTAATAATTGACGGCAAAACTGACGTTCGGCAGCAGGCGATGGCGGGGGCTGCCTTCTAATGCGGCTTTTTCGATATTGTTCCACGTAAGTTCCGTCATTCGGATGTGGGGATCGTTTAAAATATACGGAAGGTCGTCAAATATAAAGGGCGAGGTGAACGTATTTGAATAGATGCCCAGGGTCAATGCGGCAAAGACAGAAAGGATTGCAATCAGATATTTTAGTGAAAACGCGGAATGGTTCATGGTGTTATGCCGTTTGGTGTTTGCTCATGTTGTCGGGTACAATACAAAAAAGTTGCATCAATGAGAATGAATATTGAATATCGAATAAAATATACACCGTAGGGCGGATTAGCGAAGCGTAATCCGCCGCATGAAGCGTAATCCGCCATATCTCTTAGCCAGGCTCCCCGGCACGAATATCAATATCACCCGATCCCCAGTTTTCCGGATATAGCCCAAGTTGAACATGATGCCTGAAGGTAGAATACGGCCAATCCATGACCTTTTCAATATAGCCATGCTTGACCGGGTTATAATGAAGATAATCCATATGGGTAGCATAATCCCTTTCGTCCCGGATCGTATGCTCCCAATAACGGCGTTGCCAAATGCCACGTTCACCTTTTCGCAACCTCATATTTGGATATCGTTCTGTTTTCGGTATTTCTTTAGAGAATAATGTTTTAATAAGTCGTATACGTTTAGCATAATCAGCATCACCTTGCGGCAAGGTCCAGATACAATGCATGTGATCAGGTAACACCATCCAAGCATCAATATGAAATGGATGCTGAACCCGGACATGCCTTACGACATCACGTAATAGATCAATTTTCTGTATAAGAAGTTGATTCTGGTAACGTTCAAGCAAATTAACCGTAAAAAAGTAACAACCACCTTCAACGCGGTTTCGTCGATAATTCGGCATGGTTTGTTAAGTTCCTTTAACGTCGATATTCTATTTCCATCCGGCGGATTACGCTTCGCTAATCTCATTCGGCGGATTACGCTTCGCTAATCCGCCCTACGAGGTTCGAACGTTTGCAGGTTGGATTTATGCCGTAAAAAGATGAACGTTGAATATCGAATAATAATGTCGCTGTCCTCCATAATTTATAAACCATACACCGTAGGGCGGATTAGCGAAGCGTAATCCGCCGCATGAAGCGTAATCCGCCATATCTGGGAATTCATACCGCATATGCCTGATCCGGTTATTGGTTTTTTATCAGCTGCTTAAAATAGTTGGTCTGCCTGATATTTTCAAGATCCCGGTCGGTTTTAATCATTTCCCAGTTGTCATATCCTGAGTCAACGGCTTTTTTAAGCCATTTTACGGCTTCTTCTTTATTTTGCTGCTTCGAATACATGCAGGAAATGTTATAGCAGACTGCTGAATTGTCCGGGGAAATTTCTAAAATCCGTTTAAATGTTTCAATGGATTTTAGATTCTCTTTGCAAACGGCATAAACTATGGCCAGGTTATACAGTGCATCGGTAAATTTCGGGTCAAGGGACACAGCCGTCTGGTATTCAGTCTTCGCCTGTTCATAATCCTTATTTTTTTTATAAATATTTCCTGTTTGATAATGCAAAACAGCGTTGTCCGGTTCCTGTTGAAGCTTTTTTTGGATCAATCCCAGTTGGTTATTCGTCTTTCGGTTTATTTTATTCAAGCTGGTTTTAGCAACGATGTTTTCCGGGTCTATGCGCAATGCCTCGTTAAAATGATATTTAGCTTCATTGAATTTTTTCATAAAGATAAAAGTGATTGCCAGATTATTGTGTGTTTTCGCATCATCCGGCGTGATTTTTAATACTTTTTGATAATAATCTGAAGCATTTTTATATTTTTTTGCAGCCAAAAGCGTATTTCCCATGTTATTCATGGAGATGGTATGATCCGGATTTATCTTTAATGCCCTGGTGTAATAATCAATCGCTTCATTATAACGGCCTTCTTTTGCCACCAGATTCCCGAGGTTATTAAGGCTTTCAACGTTCTCCGGATCCAGGGCCAATGCTTTTAAGTAGCAGGCCCGTGCTTTATCCGTTTCCCCCCTGGCCGCAAGTAAAGCACCGCAGTTTATGTATGCTGAAACAAATTCGCGATCATTTTTGATGGCCTTTTTAAAATAATCAAGCGCCTGGTCCGGTTTATTTTGGGATTTTAAAACCCGGCCGATATCATTGAGTCCTTCAGCATTATTCGGGTCTATTGCTATTATCTTATTGAAAGTATTAAATGCGTTTTGAAGTTCATCTGTCTCATAATAAATGCGTCCCAGGCTAAAATATGATTTAATACTGTAAGGTTCTTCTTTTATGGCCTGTTGATAATGGTAAATGGCTTTCTGATTATTTCCAGCTCCTTGATAGGCCGCACCTAAATTTTGATGGGCTTCGGCGTAATGTGGATTGAGTTTGGTTGCTGTTTTAAGAAATTCGATTGCCTGGCCGTAATTATTTTTATTAATTAACGTATAAGCAAGATTATTGTATGGGTTGGCTTTGTTCGGAGATTTTTTAATACAGTCATGCCAGAATATTATATCATCCTGCCAGATCATGTTTCGCTGAAACGTCCAGATTGAGAGCAGTGGTATCAATGTAAAAACAATGCCGAGGCTTATCCATTTTATTTTTATGTTTTTAAAAAGCAGTGTCACAAAAAAAAGAATAACCATCATGGACGGCAGGTACGTGCGATGTTCGAATATGAGCGCCAAAGGGATAACTGATGATTCAACAGCCAGATTTCCGAAAAACCAGAGAATGGAAAAGGATAATAAACGGTGTTTTTTTGCAAAAATCGCGGAAAGTGCCAATAAAACCGCAATTACAACAAAACATAGGATTGTTGCAATCGGATCAGTAAATGATGTTGAAATCGGATAGTTATAGTCCAGATTGAGCCTTGACGGATGGGGGTAAAAAATAAGGCTGATATAATAGATAAGCACTCGGGATTCGGTGAGCAGTCTCTGAAGCATTGTAAAATCCTGTGTCGCGTATAAAGCGATGGATTTATCATCAACTTTTATCAATATAATGGCAATTATCGCAAACAGAACAGCTGCGCATCCAACCCACGGAAGCTTTTTTTTCAACCATTCCCACTTTAAATCCTGGAAAAAAAACCATTCATATAAGAGGATAAAAACCGGCAGCATAGCGGCATTCTGTTTGCTTGCCAGTGCAAGAATCCCTGAAATTATGCAACCAATAAACCATAGCCATGGCTTGATTATTGAAGTTTGAGCGGTGTTGCCTGAAGCTGAAAACGGTTGCTGTAAAATCCGACCTATGATGTAACATAGAAAGGAGAGTATATAGAACATGGCCGCCATGGAATTCATCCGTTGAACAATAAAGGAAACCGATTGGGTGTTAAGGGGATGGACAAGCCAGATCAGGGCGGTAAGAAAAGCAATTTGAATATTATCGTTTAAGAGCCATATGCCGGTATGGTGTTGCGGATTTTCAGTGGAGGTCCGATGCTTTGAAATTTCTAAAGTTATTTTAAGAAAAAGAAATAAAAGGATACCTGTTGCGATGTGAATGAGGATATTTACTATATGATACCAGGCTGGATTATATTTATCGAAATAGTAATTTAATGCAAAGCTGAGATTGGCTACAGGTCTGGGCGCAGGGCTTTTTAGTATTTCAGATAGCTGGTCTATGGATATTTCGGTCATCCGGATATGCTTGTTTTCAGTAATATTGCGGATGTCGTCATAGATAAAAGGGGCATTTATGGTGTTAGCGTAGATTGCGAATCCGATAAGAATGAATATGGCAATAATTATCGAATATGATATGTATCTATGCCTTTCAAATAATGAAAAGCCAGCTTCTGGCTTTGGTTTACCGCTTACCGAAGAAGTCATGTGTATTTTTTGTATTGCCATAATATTCCATTAAAAAAGATGAACATCGAATATCGAACGCTCAACGTTGAACATCGAATAATGATGTCGCTTTGCTAATTCCATTCCCATTCGGCGGATTACGCTTCGCTAATCCGCCCTACGAGGTCACCTTGGTTTTTTTATTCATCATTCGAAGTTGGGTGTTTGATGTTCTTTTTTTCCCATGCGGTTATTTTGAATAAGCATTAATTTCTCCAGATTATTTTTAGCGCTCAAGTACCCGGGATTAAGTTCAAGCGCTTTATTAAAATGGCGCCGGGCTTCATACAGTCGATTTTTATGAATTAAAAGTACCCCAAGGTTGTTATGGGCTTCTGCATGAAAAGGATAGATTGCCAATGCGGTTTTGTAGTGATCAATGGCTTCGTCAATCCGATTGAGACGGGTTAACGCAACCCCAATATTGATATGGGCTTCAACATGTTTTTCATCCTGATTTAAAATTTTGGTAAAAAAGGGGATGGCTTCAGAGTATCGTTTTAATTGGATTAACGCATTGCCCATGTTGTTGAGTGCTTTGGGGAAATTCGGATCAATATCCAATGCTTTTGAAAAATAGGTGACAGCTTTGTCCGCATTATATAATTTTAACTCTGCGTTCCCCAGATTGTTGTATGTAAACTTGACATACCTGCTGTAGGGATTAATCTGCAGTGCTTTCTGATAATGGTCAATAGCCGCATGGAATCTATTTTCATTATATAAAGCAATTCCGAGGTTGTTGTGCGGACGGAATTTTTGTGGCGATTTTATAACACAATCTCTGTAAAAATAGAGTTCGTTCTGCCATGTGTTATTTCTTTGAAATGTCCACGTTGAGAAAATAGCTGCTATTGTGCATAAGAGTCCTATGCATAGCCATTTGGGTTTGACATAGCGGGCAATCGCTATAGTAAACAGTAAAGACACCATCATGAATGGCAGATATGTCCGGTGCTCAAAGATGATTTCAATTCCGATAACCGATGATTCAATGAGCAGGTTGCCGAAAAACCATAAAATACAAAATGCCGGCAACCGGTTTTTTTTTGCAGTAAAAAACGCAAAACCGATCAGAAGGACCATCGCTGTCAGGGCAGGCACTGTCGTCCATGGATCGATCAGGGAAGAAGAAAGCGGATAATCATGTTCCAGGTTCAGGCGTCCGGAAAATGAAAATAAAAACAAGCTGATATAGTAAATCACCACCCTGAATTCAGTCAAAACCCGCTGGGGAAGGGTAAAATCCCTGTATTTGTAACTTCTTAATATCCTGTCAATCGGGTTTTCTCCAAGATAAATGATGGCGATAATGCCAAACAAAGCCACTCCGCCGCATATGACCCAAAGGATTTTTTTGTTTGACAGGAGAGGCTTTAAGTCAGCAAAGAAAAACCATTCATACAAGAGTATAAACAAGGGAAGCACACCGGCATTTTCTTTACTCGCCACAGCGCATGCACCGGATATGATACAACCACAAAAAAGCAGGATTGCCCTCAGGTAGCGGGGACGATCTAAGCGCAGAGAGGTCCTTCCGTACACATAGAATAACATGGAAAGGATATAGAACATGGCCACCATGCTGGTCATTCGCTGGCAGGTATAAGTGACCGCCTGGGTATTGACCGGATGAACCAGCCAGATAAGCGCTGCAAAAAAAGGAATAAACAACGTTGAAGAATCCGGTGGTGAGCCGGTTCGCCACGTTTCTACTTTTAATGTAATCCGAATGAAGAAAAACAGCAGACATCCGGTTAACAGATGAACAATAATATTGAATATATGGTAACCGAATACTTGATATTGCCCATAATAATAATTAAAGGCAAAACTGATGTTCGGAAGCAGGCGATGCTTAGGGCTACCTTTGAATGCCGCATCTATCAGGCTTTCTCCGGTCAGTTCCGTCATACGAATGTGTCTGTCATTTAAAATAAACCCGTCATCATCAAATACAAATGGGGAATTTAAGGTGTTTGAATAGATAAGAAAACCAATAATAAGCAGGGTAGAGATGCTTAACAGTATTTTGAACCATTGATCAGTTTGTAGGTTTGTGGTTGAAAGACTGTTTTTATGCATTGTGTGTTTTATTCTCATTTCCAATCGAACGTCGAATAATGATGTCGTTTCGCTCCGCAATTTATTTTAAAATCAAATAAAACGTAAAACCTCAAAATCGTAGGGCGGATTAGCGAAGCGTAATCCGCCGACATACGCAGACGGTTTATTTTTTCAAGCTGAATACCATGTTGTTAATAGTCCTTTGCATATGCCAAACACACTATAATTAATATTTGGATCTGCGTTTGTCTGCGGCTCATCATTCTTCGATGATCTTTTTTACACCATTCGGCGGATTACGCTCCGCTAATCCCATTCGGCTCGGCGGATTACGCTCCGCTAATCCGCCCTACGGATAGTCATAAAATTTGGTTTTTTTTATTTATTGCATGGGAACATTTGTCGGGTTAACCCGACAAAAATGTTTTATTGATAATTTTTAACCATGTTCAACGCCTTTTTGGCATTGTCATAATCCGGTTTTAAGCGAATGGCTTCCTGAAAATGCTTGAATGCTTCCTGGTACTGATAATTTTTATAAAGCATTACACCGATATTATAATGTGTTTTCGGGTTGTCGGGCTGAATTTTCAGGACCCGGGTATAATAGTTTATGGCATTGGTTAGTTGCCCGTCGGCACCATATGCATTGGCCAAGTCCGTCAGGGCTTTGGTGTTGTCCGGCCTTTGATGCATTGCTATACGGTAATGATAAATCGCTTTTTCCAGTAACCCCATACGGAAATAGGCATTCCCTAAATCGGTTTGCACCTTCGCATCGGCCGGATTGAGGCGTTGCACGATATTATATTGGGAAATTGCCTGATTGATTAAGCCCTTTGCCGCAAGCGCCGTGCCCAGGTTAAGGTGAGCAATCGGGTTCTTGTCTGTCACCTGAATCGTGTGTTCAAAAAGGGATATGCTGTTTTGCCAGTAGGTTAATTGTTTTATGGATGTAAGCGAGAGGAGCGCAAGGATTATAAGTGCAAGCACCGTGTTTATGATGTAACGACCTGGCAGGCTTGTGCTGATTTTGTCCCATCCCCATACCAGCATGATAAACAAACCGATTGCCGGTATATAGATCCAGCGAAGCGCCATTTCCGGCCAGAGTCCGCCCTGGATTATGCCGCTCGTCGGCACGAGGACGCC
>JAJRPH010000049.1 GCA_024280875.1 Deltaproteobacteria bacterium
GGGTATGTCCGGTGGAGAAATTGCCGGTATGCGAATTGACAGGGTGATTGCCGTATCCGGTTTGAAAGAAATCATGCCATACCTGGAGAAAATCGAAATGGGTTTGTTCAGTAATATGGAATATATTGAATTCCGGGCTTGCACGGAAGGGTGTCTTGGCGGGCCCCTGACGGCTGTTGACTGTTATATGGCAAAAAGCACGGTCCAGAAGTTCATCAAAATGTTCGGAATCGGGCGGTGCCTGCCCAGGCAGAAAATTCGTCAATTATACAGGAAAGGATGGTTTTTTTCCCAATTAAAATTTTCAGAGCTTATTGGCATCTACCAGTCAAAACGGCAATCGTTGACAATCGGCGACATGAAAAAGATTGAAAAATTAATGTCTTTGATTCATGGAAATGACTGCTCGGCCTGTGGCGCTCCGGATTGCAGAACATTCACCGAGGATGTGGTCCGGGGTGAAGCGGACCTGAAAGACTGTTTCAAAATGTGGTAATATTAAACAGAGGATTCTATATCATGCAGGCATCAGATTTGGCAGCACAGTTTAACCTCACGGTAGTTGCCGGCAAAGACGGTCAGGACCGGACGGTGAACGGCGGACACTGCGGGGATCTTCTTAGTGAAGTGATGGCCAATGCGCCGGTCGGCAGTGTCTGGCTGACCATTCAGACGCATCGGAATATTGTCGCGGTGGCGGTTTTAAAAGAAATGGCAGCCATAATACTGACAGGAGGCAATGTGCCGGATGCGGAAACCCGGACGAAAGCGGATGCGGAAGGCATTCCCATTATGCTCAGTGATCAGCGGACGTATGACCTTGCCGGAAAGATTTATACGGCTGGGGTGATGTAGCAGGCAGGTGACTTATTTGAAACTATACCGGGCAGATATGCATATTCACACATGCCTTTCTCCTTGCGGGGACTGGGGGATGAGTCCGAAAGCGATTGTTGAGAAAAGTCGTCGGATGGGGCTGGACATCATTGCCATCTGTGATCATAACACAGCTGAAAATACCGGCGCCGTCATCCGGGCAGGACAAAAACAAGGCATCACCGTATTGCCCGGAATGGAAATCTGTTCAAAAGAAGAAGTTCATATGCTCGCAATTTTTGAAACACCGGATAGAGCGGTGATGATGCAAAAAATTGTTTATGATCATCTGCATGGTGAAAATTCTGCAAATTTGTGGGGTGACCAGATTGTGGTGGATGAAAATGATGAAGTCATTGCCGAAAATTTCAACCTGCTGATCGGAGCGACAACATTGTCCCTGTATGAACTGGTGTATAAAATAAATGATCTTGACGGGATATGTATTGCCTCACATATCGACAGGCCTGCGTTTGGAATTATCAGCAACCTGGGATTTATTCCCGAAGATTTACAGTTTAATGCTCTGGAGGTGTCCTGGCGGATGTCGATAAATGAGGCAGCCGTTGCAATCCCAGGCATCAGTAACTTTTCGTGTATAACTTCCTCGGACGCACATTATATTGAAGATGTTGGGAAGGTCTGGACCGGGTTTATGCTGGAATCGCCGACATTTGATGAAATTAGAATGGGACTTGCAGGCCGATTGGGCCGGCGGATCGTGCTATAGCCTTCCAGATAAATATTTTGGGTGCGTTATCGGTCGGAGATGTACGATGAGTACAATCTCCTCCCTGCTGCCTTCCCAAAATCATTATTTGGAAGGCTATAAAGGAAACCATTGGAAAAGAGGGGCAGTGAAGGAATTATCACTTCATATTTTAGATGTTTCAGAAAACGGGATTAATGCCGGTGCGGACCTGGTGCGGATTACTGTGGAGGAAGCCCGCACGGACAATCGCCTGAGGATCATTATCGCAGATAACGGACGCGGGATTCCGGCGGGCCTGATTCAAAATGTCACGGATCCGTTTTATACCACCCGAACCACCCGGCGTGTCGGACTGGGTCTTTCCCTGTTCGAAGCTGCTGCACGCCAGTGCAACGGATCTATGCGTGTCGAGTCCATGCCGGGAAAAGGCACATCTGTTACCGCTGAATTTGAATACAATCATATCGATCGGGCACCGCTGGGGGACATGGTCGGTACGCTGATATCCCTGATTATAGGCTACCCGGATGTTGAATTTGAATATATTCATACAGTCAACAGCCGGTGCTTTGAAATGAAAACCACTGATATTAAAAATATGTTTGACGGGCGTCCTGTCAGTGATCCTGCTGTTTTTCGAAAGCTGCGGACTGTTTTACAGGACGGACTAACTCTTTTGAGGAAGCCAGGCTAAATGATTGGGAGAAACGAGGACTAAATGGCACGATTAACCATTGATGATTTAAAGAAAGTAAAAGAAAAGACAGCAAAAGAAACCTCTTTGCGCTACGGCAAGGCCAGTATCAAGGTTACAGTTCATATGGGGACCTGCGGTATTGCCGCTGGTGCCCGTGATGTGATGAATTCGCTGATGACTGAAATGGCGGAAGCCGATCGCCAGGATATACGGGTGGTGGCTTCCGGGTGTATGGGAATGTGTAGCAGCGAGCCCAATGTTACGATAGAGGCAGATGGGGAAGAGCCTATCGTTTATCAACTGATGGACGCAAATAAAATGCGCCAGGTATTCAAGCGGCATGTGCTGCTGGGTGAAGTCCAGACGGATTTTGCGCTGGCAAAAATTTGATTAATCATCCATGTTAGCTCTTATCATTAACGATGTATTTCGCCCGACACTTTTAAATCGCTTGTTTTTTTGACCTTTTGTTTTCAGCCGGTATTATGTTATTATATATTTAAACCTAAATCGCTCAACTTAGGTTAAGCCATCATGAGGCTCTATCGATCACCAGACAGACAAAGGAGAATTCAATGGCCGCTATCGAAGTGTTAAGGCAGGTTGAAACGTTTCAGTCGTTAAGTGATGATGAATTGTCGGCAATCAGTGAAATGACCGTTGAAAAGCAGTTTGTTTATGGTGAACGGTTATTTAAAGATGGAGATTCCGCCACCCATTTATGGATCGTCAAAGAAGGGATCATTGATCTGCGGTTTGATCTGCCGGGTCGTGAAACCTCGGAAGAGAGCACACTTTCTTCCATTACGGTCAATAAAATTATCGGATGGTCCAGCCTTGTTCCTCCTTATAAATACAAACTATCCGCCTACTGCGCATCAACCCTGTGCAAGGTGCTGGTAATTGACCGAATACCCCTGCGAGAGTTTTTAACCGGGCATCCGAAAACAGGGTACCATGTGATGGCCACCATGCTTCGGGTGGTGGGGAGACGTTTTCAAAGGCTCCAGGGATCATCGGATGATGCCCCGCTTGCGCCTGTTAAGGTGACTGTTCATATGGCGACCTGCGGCATCGCAGCCGGTGCCCGGGATGTGTTGAAGGCCGCCATGGAAGCGGCATCCGGCCCCGGCCATGAATGGGTCATGGTCACGAGCAGCGGATGCATCGGGGAGTGTGTAACCGAGCCGAACGTTACCGTGGAGATTCAGAATCAGGGAGCAGTGGTTTACCAGAAAATGAATCCGGAAAAGATGCGCCGTGTGTTTGATGAACATATTGCAAATGGACGGATTTTAAACGACTGGGTGTTTGAAGGAGGAAATATATGATTAGTCTGGAATTTCTGGAACATGTGGATGTTTTTAGAAAATTGAATGACGATCAGCTTTCAGCGATCCAAAAATGTGCGGAGGCTGTTGATTTTAAAAAAGGCGATCGCATTTTTGAACAGGGTGATATTGCGTCTCATGTCTGGATTGTTCTGGAAGGCGATGTGGAGCTGAGAACTGAGCCGTCCGATCTGGAAGGGGGGGGCGGTTCAAAACCCTCTTTCATATCTGAATCACAGGCGTTCGGGTGGACATGTTTTGTTCAGCCCTATAGATATCGGCTTTCCGGGTATTGTGCTTCCCGGTGGGGCAAAGTTATCAGGTTGGAACGTGAGGACCTGCTGGATATTTTTGCCCGGGACGCAGTCGTCGGTTTCAAGGTGATGGATTATTTGCTGAGAGCAGTGGGAAAGCAGTTTGAGCAGCTTCAGGATGAGATCGCGAAGGATAGGGGTATAGAAATGATGAGCCAGTGGTAAAAAATATTTTCAAAGGTCCATCTGACGCCCGATGGCTGCGTTGCAATCTTCTTCAAATGCTCACATAGCAAGCTATGCTCCGCTTTTCATCAGATTGCGCCTTGCCCTCGGACGTGATCTGAACCTTTGAAAATATTTTTTTATATTAGGAATAGGTTAAAAAGATATTCACCCAACAATCTCCAGAATTCTTCGGGAAGTATATTCCTCTACATCAGCCAGTCCGTCCACCAGCAGGAACAGGCGCCTAAGTTTCATTAGACAAATCACAGGATAGGTGTGTTGCATAGGCGTGCTGAACCACCGGATGATAATGAACATGAACTTTGCGCATGAACTCGATATTGTCCATCAGTGTATCTTCAACCCGGGTGGCGATTTTATCCCCTTCGATTACGGTCAGATTGCCATCTACGCAAATCGTAATATTGGCGACCAGGTACGGGCCGAACCGATGAGCGTGAATTTCCTCGATTTTTCTGACACCTTGAATCGGATTAACGAGGCCGGTAACTTTCTTTGCCAGGTTTCTCCCCGGTATGGTATCCATTAAATCCGAGGTGGATTCCCGTAAAATCTCAATGCCCGTATGCAGGATAATCAACGACACAATTGCACCGGCCAGAGGGTCAATCCAGGGATATCCGAGCCTGCCAAAGGAAATTCCGATGGTGGCGGCCAGGGCTGAAAATATGTCATTTCTGTGATCATAGCCTAAGGCCAGAACGGCTGAGTTCCGGGTCTGGCGACCGATTCCAAGCGTCCAGATCGTCAACAATATTTTTACAGCCACAGTAAACAAGGCAACCCACAGAGCAACCACCGCAGCGCCGCTGAAATCTCCTTTGCCAATATAAAGGGCATACACATTATTTATGGAATTCCAGAAAATGGCAATGGCGGTGGTGACTACAAACGCCCCCACGACGACCGCTGCAATGCTTTCCATCTGGCTGTGGCCATAGGGGTGATCTTCATCCGGCGGTTTGCTTGAGAGTTTCATAAACACGCTGACCACAATGCCGTATGCAACATCCGAGGTGGAATTGATGCCGTCGGCAAGCAGGGCGGGGCTGTTACCCACTATACCGATCGTTGTTTTAAGGGCCGCCAGAAAAAAGTTGGCCGCCAACCCGACATACACGGTCAGAATGCTTTTGCGATTTCGCTGTTTATGGATCATCGGTTAACTGGTTTTTGACAGTTTGACGGCGCAGACCTTGTATTCCGGGATTTTGGAAACCGGGTCCAGGGCGGAATTGGTCAATTTGTTAGCTGCTGCTTCGGCAAAATGAAATGGAATAAAGACAGAGCCTGCCACTGCTTTTTCGGATATTTTAATTTTAGCAACGATTTCGCCTCTGCGGGAGGCGATTTTGGCTGTTTCACCATCCTTGATATCAAGTTTGTCCGCATCAATGGCTGATATTTCCACAAAGCTTTCCGGCGACAGCTCATTTAATCCCTCGGTGCGGCGGGTCATGGTGCCGGTGTGGTAATGGTATAATACCCGGCCGGTGGTCAGGTACAGGGGGTAGTCGCCATCTGTCTGTTCCGCCGGGGGGATGTAATCAATCGCATGAAAAATACCTTTACCATGCGTAAATTGTGCGGTGTGAAGAATCGGCGTGCCGGGATGATCTTTGTCAGGACACGGCCAGTGGATTCCGGCGCTTTCGATACGATCATAGGTGATGCCGGCATAAGAAGGTGTGACACGCGCAATTTCTTCAAAAATTTCCCGGCTGTCGTCATAAACCATGTCATATCCCATGCGTTTGGCAATTTCTGAAGTGATTTCCCAGTCGTCTTTTGCGGACCCGGGTGCCTGTATTGCTTTTCGGACCCGCTGCACCCGGCGTTCAGTATTGGAAAAAGTGCCGTCTTTTTCAGCAAAGCAGGCAGACGGCAGGATGACATCCGCCAGTTGCGCGGTTTCCGTCATAAAGATATCCTGTACCACTAAAAATTCGAGGTTTTTGAAACTTTTTTCCGCATGGTTTAAATCCGGGTCTGAGACCAGCGGGTTTTCACCGATAATATACATGGCTTTAATGTCGCCGTCATGGGCCATGGGAACCATCTGGGTGACGGTCAGGCCAACCTGGTCAGGCAGGTTCGACACGGCCCAGGCTTTTTCCATCTTTTTTCTGGCCGTTTCATCCGTAACCTTCTGGTAGCCGGTATATACATTTGGCAGGCCGCCCATATCACATGCGCCCTGTACATTGTTCTGGCCCCTTAACGGGTTCACGCCGCCGCCCGGGATGCCGAGGTTGCCACACAGCATGGCCAGATTGGCCAGGGATTTCACATTGTCCGTACCGGTGGTGTGCTGGGTGATGCCCATGGCGTAGA
>JAJRPH010000050.1 GCA_024280875.1 Deltaproteobacteria bacterium
ACGGTTTCAGAAGTCAAAGGATATGGTCGGCAGAAAGGGCATACAGAAATTTATCGTGGCGCGGAATATGCGGTTGATTTTATTCCCAAGTTAAAAATTGAGATTGTTGTTGAAGATGCTCGATGTGAAGAGATCGTTGAAATTGTAAAGAAATCTGCGTATACTGGTAAAATCGGCGATGGCAAGATTTTTATAGTCCCCATCGAAGGTGTTGTGAGGGTTCGAACCGGGGAAAGAGGATTTGACGCGCTATAACAGGCTGTTGAAAAACGTTATGAGCGCCGATAAGACAAGGCAAAATTCGACGAAAAAGCGGAATTTATGCCGATAAATGAGCACTTTGAGTCGAATTTTAACGCAGTATTGTCAAGCGCAATAGTTTATCCACAGCCTGTTAATGATACTGGCGCGGATCCACATCATGCTTATTGGCTTTGTAAGAAAACTTCCGGACGGTGGTGTTTAATGTCTGGGCCGCCTGGGAGATATTCCCCCGGGTGTATTTTAAGGCATCAATAATCATTTCCCGTTCAAGCTGGCAGACCGCTTCTTCAAGGGTTATATTCGGCAGCGTGTTTGATATTTGTCCGGTCTGGAGAGTGGGGGGCAGATGATAGCTGTGAATCACCTGTTCTTCACATAAAAGCACTGCCCGTTCGATGCAGTTTTCAAGTTCCCTAACATTGCCGGGCCAGTGGTAGGCCATCAGCATATCAATAGACGGTGTAGAGAATCGAAGAATCTTTTTATTGTTTTCCATGGCATATTTTTCAAGGAAATAATCTGCCAGCACCAGAACATCGGTTCTTCTTTCTCGAAGCGGCGGGAGATAGATCGGAAATACATTGAGCCGGTAATACAGGTCATTTCTGAAGAACCCATCGGTTACCGCATTTTCAAGGTTTCTGTTGGTCGCCGTAACTATACGGACATCCACTTTAATGGTTCTGTTCCCGCCGACCCGTTCCAGTTCTTTTTCCTGTAAAACGCGCAACAGTTTGACCTGCACTTCCGGTTCAATACCGCCAATTTCATCTAAAAACAGGGTCCCTTTGTTCGCCAGTTCAAACTTGCCGGTTTTTTGGTGAAGCGCGCCGGTAAAGGCCCCTTTCTCATGGCCAAAGAGTTCACTCTCTATAAGATTCGCCGGCAGTGCTGCGCAGTTTACCTTTACAAAAGGCTTTTTGGCCCGAAGGCTGTTGTAATGGATCGAATTGGCAACCAGTTCCTTGCCGGTTCCGCTTTCTCCCCGGATGAGGACCGTCGCGTTGCTGGCGGCCACCTGGGAGATCATTTGATACACTTCCCGCATTTTATTGCTGTTGCCGATGATGTTTTTCATGCGGTATTTTTTTTTCAGTTCCGCTTGCAACCGGTCATTTTCGGATCGGAGTTTTTCCTTTTCAACCCGGGTTCTTTCAAGATAAATGACCTGGGTTGCAATCATTGCCGCCACAACCGAAAGCAGTTTTTCCCCGTCCTTCAGTGAGTATGTTTCATCATGTGGCCGGTCAACACTGAGAGCGCCGATTACCTGCTTATCTTTTTTGATCGGTACGCAGATAAATGAGATATCATGGCCGGAAAATGCTTTTCGGGATGCCGTTCGGTTGAGGAATCGGCTGTCTTTGCTTAATTCTGTAATTGTGACCGGTTCTCCGGTTTGAATGACTTGTCCGGTAATGCCTTCGCCCAGTTTATATTTTCCTTTTTGCAGTGCGCTTTTGGAAATGCCGTGCGCGACTTCAATGCTGATTTCATCGCTGAAAGGGTCTAAAATGGTGATTGTGCCGCGGATCATTTTTTGAGATTTAGATAATAATTCAAGCATGTTGTATAGAGACTGCTTGAGGTCAGCGGTTTTGTGTAGAATCTGGGTGATTTGATACAGCAGGGAAATTTGATCAGTTTTGTCTGTGGCCATTATATTTTCGTATGATTATGAATTGATAAATAAAATTAACACATAATTTACTAGATGTATGAAACAAGTATGTCAAGTTATTTATATGATCCGGATGGTTAACTGTGCCCGGAATATAAGTTTTCAATCGTGTTCTGATAAAAATTTTCCTTATCAATATACATTCGCTGATCTGCCAGTTTCATTACTTTTTCAGGAAGCGTTTCATCTGATCCGGCAACTCCGATGCTAAAGCGAATCGGGAAGAAGGTCTCTTTATGATTTTTTTCCAAAAAGACCAGGAAAAGTTTTTTTTCTTTTCGGCGGATCCGGTCAACTGCCATTTTAGCCTGCACGCTGTCAGTAGCGGGCATCAGGAGGATAAATTCATCGCCTCCTATTCGGGATAAAGTGTCGGTCTCCCTGCAGATGGATGAGAGTAAAATGGCGACATGTTTTATCATTTCATCGCCTTTATCATGACCCAAATTGTCATTGACCCGTTTGAGTCCGTTAATATCGATCATTAAAATAGAAAAATAGTTATTGGGAAACAGCTTGGAATTCTGAATGGTTTTTTTCAGCTCCTGGTCAAAGAATGACCGGTTGGGAATGCCGGTCATTCCGTCGGTATTGGCTGTTGCTTCGAGTTTTCGCATCAGGAATTTATTGTGCGCCGCCGCTGAAATCTGGGCAAGGAAAATGGAAATAACCTTATTGGTAATCTGGTCCATCTTTGGACCTTTGATGATTATCTTTCCAATCCTGCGATCATCCCGGATCTGCATTGGCTGTAAGGTCCAGTAGGGAGCCTGTGCTTCCGTCCCTGTATCAAATCTTAGTTCATCATTAAGCGCCTGATTAATATTTTGGCGGGTCAGGTGTTGACGGTTTTTGAGAATCACGGTCTGTTCTTTTTCTGAAATTCCGATAAATGCTCCGCTTTTAAGGATTTCAGACCGTTCGCCTTCATGGATGATTCCGAATCCGAGATGCGGGAACAGAGATCGAAGCTGATTCAGCGTATCGGCAAACAAGACATGCAGTTCTTCAAAATCGTGAATGTTTGTACTGGTTTCAAAAAGGGACAGGAAAATATGGTTTTGCTGTTTGATGACGGCATTGTTTTCCGAAATTTTGCTGTTTTTTTGTTGTACATTTTTCAGTGCCGCATATAAATCCCGGGTACGGATTTCAATTTTTCGTTCAAGGCCTTCAAGCAGTTTTGCGTTTTCAATAAAGGGGCCTAACACCGCGCCGATATTCTCAAATATTTTTTTTTCCGATTTTGAATATGAGCGGTCATTTAGCTTATTGCCGATCAGTATAAGGCTGAGGAGCCTGGATTGGGAGAAAACCGCTATGATAATACCGGCCTGCTGCAGCCTGTCCGCTGGATCATTGATAATTCGCAGCTCATCTATCCACTGGTCCACCGTTGCGTGAGTGATCAATCTTGCACGGGTGGCCGTAATCTTTTTCAGGATCGGATGGCCGGCGATCAGGCGGATGGGGGTGGCTCCGGATGGGATTTCAGACGGTTTGTTGAAAAATCCTGAAAAAGGCTCCGGGTTCATTGTGTGCCACCCTTTATAAACGCCATTGTCAGCAAAAACCATTGCGCACTTAGAGTGCATAAACAGCTTGAAAAACCATGTGCAGATTTCCTGGTGGATCGCTTCTAAATGGTGAATTTCAGATAGGTCATGTATCAAGGCGTATAGTTTTTTCTGGAGCTGGTCGGAAGATCGTTTTAAAAATAAATTTAAAAACGCATCCCATATTCTATAAACCGGATGATACAATAGTGCGACCATGACAATGCCTGAAACAAGTTTAAATCGTAAACCACCTGCCGGTAAAAGCAGGGAAGACGCAAAAGCGATGGCCGTGATTATTGACAAGTGCCCGACCGTAAAGATCACGGTTCTTAATTGCTGGAGAGCGATTCTTAAATTGTATTTAAACAGTCCATATGCCAGCAGAAACAGTGAGATAAAGGTAAACGTTCCAAGCGGATAGACTTCATGGCCATACATAGCGGGTGTGTTGGTAAGGCTGAGAACCGCTGTACAGACAAATCCCATTAAAAGGAATTTGATCGTATCTTTTTTGTGTGAGTCACCGGATTGCTGATAGGCCTGAAACAGTATGAAAATACAGTAAATAGTCGCTGCCATCCAGAGGGTGCTCATCAGGTCGTACATAATGGCTTTTTTGGCAAAAAAGCCCCAGTAATAGGTGTATACGCCTTGGAAATATAAGTTTGTCGGTGTAAACAGAGCCATCACCACACCCACTCCGTAAGCCAGGTAAACAATCCACCAGTTGTCTTTTTTCTCGCACACCAGATATGCCAGATGAAGGTTGGCCCCCAGCTGGACCAGCGCCAGCATAAAATGATCGATGCGCGAAATAAGCAGAGCGGTATTCGGATTCGTGATAATTCCCAGTAAAAAAATATCCAGATTCAGGCCCGCAAAAGACAGACAAATGACTGAAAACAAGAGCGTTTCGGTTCGGGTCTGTTCCAGGGTCAGGACAAAAAGGGACAAAAATGCCGCGCTTAAAAGCGTCAGCAGCGGAGGGAGACCATAGGGAACGATTCGGTCAACAATATATCCGAGGGTAAAATCCCGGCACAGCCAAATGCTTGCACAAAGCAATAAGACATAGATCATCACCAGAGCGGATCGTAAAATTCCGGCAAGCAGTTGTTTGTTGAAATATGTGGTGAAAATTTTTTGCATTAATTATCTTTGAATTATTATTTGTTGAATTAATCCCTTTGTACCAATAAACAGTTGCAATGTAAAAGGATATATTGACTCCCTCTGTCGCTGTCTGGCAGATAGTTAGTTTTGATCATATCGATTATTCTATTGATAACTCTTTTTTGAACAGTTATCATATTTACTCGTATAGACAATTAAATAAAGTTTTACCCAGGCATTCGGGCAGACGAATTTGGCATGAAAAATAAAGGGAAAATATTTTGTAAGGTCAGGAGGAGTAAATGAAAAAATTTAAGTTATTGTGTCTTTTTGGGTTGATTGCATTTTTGCCGGTATTGGTTGGTTGTGCGACTTCATTTCCTGTCGGTGGGTTTTATACAAAACTTAATCTGCCGATAAGTGCTGACGCTAGTGTAAAATCAATGAAGTCGGGAACGGTTGAATGTAAAAGTATTCTTGGCATGGTCGCCACCGGGGATGTCAGTTATGAAGCTGCGATGAAACAAGCCGGAATTACCAAAATAAACCATGCGGATTGGGATGTTGAAAATATTTTAGGCATCATTGGTATTTATAAATTAACCGTTTACGGTGAATAGTTTTTTATACTTTGTCCGGGTATTGAAATTTTGACATCAGTTTTTAATATAAAGACCCTTTAGGTTTTTTTGTTTCGTCTGTCCGAATGCCGATTTTTCAAATATTTCTATTTTAAATATTTTTATTCAGAATTGTTGTCAGCTCATCTGTATATCCGAAAAAGAAGTGGTCCGCCCCTTCGATTACTGTAAAAGCAGCGGCCGGGTTCCATGCTTTGACCAATTCCTCAACCAGATCCGCTGGCGCAAATTCATCACGGCTACCGGTGACCACCAGTTTCAGGTTCGGGATGGGTGCTTTGGATTCAAACTTCATCATGGCCGCTGGCGCTGATACCATGATAAGGAATCCGCCGGTGTTCTGTCAATTATTTAAGCGATCACCCAGGCCCCGAAGGAATACCCCGCCAGGTCAGTTATCTGTAGGTCTTTTTTCTTAAAAAATTATTGAATTTCTTTTTTTTGTGATTTCCCATATTTGAGGGCTAAATTTTCTCCCATGATGGGGATCAGATCTAACAAGTCCTCAACCCTGAACTCGCCCCCTTTATCTATTTGGTAATCGATGGTGCCTGTCTGAACATCAACCATTCGTAATGAAACGCTGAATCGATTGCCGACCTTTCCGATATTGCCGCCGATCATTTTTTCCACAGCTAAAATTTTCCCCATCTCGCTGAGGCATGACGTTTCACCACAGGCGGTACTCCTTGAAAACTTCTGCGCTTCAAAAATTGAACTCATATCGTTTTTACTGACAAGTTTAAAATATTCGGTCTGCGCCAAGTTACCACGTAAGCGTTCAGATAAAGTTTCGAGTTCAGGATCACTTAGAATACCCGTCAGGTCAGCCACCGCAACAGCAATCGTAAACATTGGTGTGTAAGCCTGCAACTCTTTCGCAGAAGGCCTCTCAATCATTATAGAGATTGATTTTGTGGATTCGCCACTAAGTCGGCCTGCTATACTTGAAGCTTCGTCTTTCTGCAGATCCGCTTGAATATTGTCATCGAGCTTCCACATTGATCCGGTAGCAGGATCTACAATAAGAAAACCGATTAGGCCTCCAAAAAGGAGATTACCCCAATACCATCCGTCTATACTTGCCTGCATTGATTCGAATGAAGGAGAATACCCTTCTTTTGTAAACCGAAAAGAATATGATTCTGATTTGAAAAACCCCTCATTGGCTTTTAAGGATAGTGTTATTGGAGTTATCGCTTTTTCGATCTCAACCCCCTTCCGATTTGTTATAGACACTTCAGCTTCAGAGGGGGAGCTGTTGATGCTGACGGGATACGCTGATTTGCTGACGATGCTTGCACAGCCGATTGAGAGAGAAAAAATAAATAACAACAAAAAAAGGTATAAAAATGATTTCATAATGGGCCTATTTGTCTATAAAATTGAATGGTTATAAATTATCCGAAGATATACTATAAACTAATACAAAAAGAAATACAAAAGAAAAGAATGTTTGTACTATAAATACGCTTCAATAACAATTGTCACGTTTTCTGTAGATCCGAAAAAGAAGTGATCAGCCCCGTTGATGACCTCAAAGGTACTGTCCGGGTTCCATGTTTGGACCAGTTTTTTAACCAGATCCGGCGGCGCAAATTCATCGCGGCTGCCGGTGACCACCAGTTTAATATAAAAGATAAGATCAATAGGTATTTCGATGGATTAAAGAAGAATCAGATTTTTTTAAGATTACGAAATGTTTCTTCGTATATGATTTTTCGTGGTCCGATGGTGATGATGTCAATTTGGTGCCTGTCCAGGCGAACACGATAAATGATTCGATAACGTTTAACGCGATAGCTTCTCAGGCCTTTCAGCTCATCCTTGAGAGCTTTGCCGCTGTGGGGATCTTTAAGAATGCCTCTTAAACCGGATCGAATGTGCGATTTGATTACCGGATGGAGCTTCTTTAGAAGAGATGCAACATCGTCCGGAACCCTCAGGATAAATTTTTCTTCAGCCGGTGTCATCATTCATGCAGCAATTCTTCCAGGGTGTAAAGCGATGCGTTGCCTTTTTTCAGGGATTCCAGGCCATTTTTGATTTCTTCCATCAGATCAGCATCAAAACGAATTGTCATGGTTTCCCGCCAGCTTTCAAATTCATCCGGACTCACCAGCACGGCAACCGGCCGCCCGTTTTTAGTTATGACTACCTCTTCATCGGTTTCTTTGATGGAATTCACTATAGCGCTTAATTTCATCTTGGCTTCTGACACGGATATTGTATTCATGATATGGGTCCTTATTTTGGTTGACCTGAATTCAGCCTATATTAAAAAATACACTGATCCATTGTCAAGCAGAATGATTTATAATGCAGGGTATTTTTGTTCTGTATAGAAATATTGTTTTTTCTTAATAAATAATGTAGATTTTAGTAAATTTTAAAAAAAATATCTGAAACCTATGATAAAAGATGAACATAAAAAATATTGGCTTGAAAGTGCCGATCATGATTTGAAAACTGCTCAGAGTCTGTTTAAAGCAGAAAAGTATGATTGGTGCCTTTTTGTGGGGCATCTGGTATTGGAAAAAACGTTAAAAGCGATTTATATCGATAGGCATGATGATAAACTTCCACCCAGGATTCATAATCTCGTAAGATTGGGAGAATATTGCCAAATACAAATGAGAGATGAACAAAAGTTCTTTTTGGATCAGGTAACTGATTTTAATATCCAAACTCGATATCCTGATTACCAGTTTGATTTTTATAAAATGTGTACAAAAGAATATGCGGAATCCAATTTTAATAAAATAAAGGAATATTATCAATGGCTCAAATCCCTATTGAGATAAAGGATAAAATTGAAAAATATTTAAATGTGTTAAGGGAGAATCAAATACCCATAAAAGAGGCAATCCTTTTTGGTAGTTACGCCAATGGGACCCAAAAAGAATGGAGTGATATTGATATTGCCCTTGTATCAACAATATTTAAAGGCAATAGAATAAAAGATAAGGATAAGATTCGCCATATAACAATTTCGGTGAGCAGCGAAATTGAAGTGATTCCTTTTTCTCTTAGAGATTTTAATAAAAACAATCCCTTGGCAAGAGAAATTATTGATAAGGGGATAAGTCTGCTATAAAAGATCAGAAATTATTTCCTAAATTGATCAGGTATGTTGAAGAGTGATTTCATACGTTGTTTTGTATAATTTTAGTTAGTTTGTCCGTAAATCCATAAAAAAAGTGATCCGCCCCGGGAATCATCGTAAAGGCGGCGTCCGGGTTCCAAGTTTGAACCAGTTTTCCCACCAGATCCGGCGGCGCAAATTCATCACGGCTTCCGGTGACCACCAGTTTCAGGTTCGGGATGGGTGCTTTGGATTCAAACTTCATCATGGCCGCTGGCGGTGATACCATAAACACTGCATCTGCCGGTGTTCTGTCGATCATTTGGGCGATTACCCAGGCACCGAACGAATATCCGGCCAGGTCAATGGCCTGAAGATTTTTCCTCTTTAAAAAATCAAACGCAGCTACAACATCGGCCTGTTCCCCGTTACCGTCATCATAGGTTCCAGCGCTTCTGCCCACCCCCCTGAAATTAAATCTTAAGGTCGTATGCTTTTTCCGCAGATAGGCTTTCTGGATGGTTTCCACAACGATATTGGTCATATCGCCGCCATACAATGGATGAGGGTGGGTGAGAATAACCCCCCGCCCGGTTGTCCCTTCAGACAGCAGGCCTTCGAGAACAATACCGTTGTCGCTTGTAAATTCAATGCGTTCGGGCATTAATTTGTCTCCGGTTTCACTATCAGCCTGATAAAGTGGCTATGATTGCT
>JAJRPH010000051.1 GCA_024280875.1 Deltaproteobacteria bacterium
AACCCTTGTTTGATGAAGCAGGTAGAGTCACTTACTTGGTTCCCTCTGCGACGGACGTCAACGAACGTGTTCACCTTAAGGCAGAAATCGTTGAACAGACGAAAGTCGAGAAGTCCATCAGCCGGGTTTTGCGTGAGGGTTTTGGGGGTTCCGATCTGACTGCCGCGGGCCACGCCTATCTGGAAGTGGCTATAGAGATTACGTCAAGCGCATACGGTTTTGTGGGTGAGCTGAACGATCGGGGCACATTCGACATCACTTTTCTGGCCGACCCAGGCTGGGAAGCCTGCCGAATATCCAAGGATCAAGCTGTGACTCTAACCAACAACATGGAGGTAAGAGGCATTTGGGGCGAGGTGATCAAGCACAACAAGTCTCTGATCACCAACGACCCCTCTTCGCACCCGGCGAGCGTGGGAACGCCCGAGGAGCACCCCCCCTTCTGTGTTTTCTGGGGGTTCCGCTCTCGCGAGAAGAGCAGGCCTTTGGCGCGATCTGCGTGGCGAACAAACCCGGCGGCTATACCGGGAAAGACCGTGAATTCCTGGAGCGCCTCTCGGTAGCCTTTGGGATGGCATTGGACCACAGCCGGGCAAAGCAAGCTGTTCAGACGGCTTGTGAATATGCCGAGAGCATTGTGGAGACGATACGTGAGCCGCTGGTAGTGCTGGATGCTGACCTAAGGGTACTCTCGGCCAACCGTTCCTTCTACCGGACCTTCCAAGTGATACCGGAAGAGACTGAAGGGAAGCAAATTTATAATATGGGCAGGCGACAGTGGGACATCCCCAGGCTGCGAGAGCTACTGGAGAAGATTCTACCCGAGAACACCCAGCTCCAGGACTACGAACTTGAACTTAATTTCCCCACCATCGGGCGGCGGATAATGATCCTGAACGCCAGACGGATATACCGAGAGGCGCACAAGACGCAGATGATCCTACTTGCAATAGAGGACATCACCGAGCGCAAACGGGCAGAGGAGATCCAGTGGGGGCGAAACAGGGTGCTTGAGCAACTGGCAACGGGCGCGTCGCTTGTGGAAGTGCTCTTAATTCTGGTTGAGATCGCCGAAAAGAACAATCCTGGAATTTTCTGTTCGGTGTTGCTCTTTGATAAGGAAAAGAAACAACTCCTGCTCGGAGCCGCGCCCAATTTGCCAAACTTTTACAATGAAGCCATCAATGGTATTAAGATAGGTCCCGGCGTCGGTTCATGCGGTACTGCCGCATACACGGGCAAACGCGTGATTGTCGAGGATATCATGGTCCATCCATACTGGACCAAATTCCGTGAGCTTGCGAAAAAAGCCGGATTGAGAGCTTGTTGGTCCGAGCCTATTATCTCTTCTAGTGATCAGATATTGGGGACATTCGCGATGTACTATCGTGAACCACGAGTACCTGACCAGTCGGATATAGAATTCATTAAGACAACCGCGCATCTGGCCGGAATCGCAATAGAAAAAAAACAGACGGAGGAGGAGCTGCGCAATGCACACGATGAACTGGAAATCAAAGTGGAGGAACGAACTAAAGAACTGGCAGAAGCAAATGTCCGGTTGATTGAAGCAAGCCGTTTGAAGAGCCAGTTCCTGGCCAACATGTCCCATGAACTCCGAACCCCGCTCAACTCGATCATCGGCTTTACCGGCATCCTCCTCCAGGGGATGTCGGGTAAGCTAAACGATGAACAGAAAAAGCAGCTCAATATGGTCTATGACAGTGCAAAACACCTTTTAGAGCTGATCAACGACATCCTGGATCTATCCAAAATCGAGGCGGGAAAGATTGAGATCATCGCGGTCGAGTTTGAGGTAAAAGAGCTTGTCCAGGCAGTAGAGAAGATGGTTTTACCCATGATGGAAGAAAAGGGGCTGACATTTGACATCGCCATCTCTGACGACGTGCCGCCAACGGTCTACAATGATAAGAACCGCATCAAACAGGTCTTGATCAATCTGCTTTCTAATGCGATCAAGTTTACCGAATCCGGCAAAATCATGGTGAATTTGGAATTTGGATTGGGGATTTAAAAGACAAGGAAAAACCGTCCGAAATCCGGTTCAGCGTTGCTGACACCGGCATCGGCATAAAACCTGAGCATCTTTCAGACATATTTGACGAATTCAAACAGATTGAAGGCCCGCTGAAAGAAAAACCGACAGGCACAGGTCTGGGTCTTGCCATATCCAAAAAGATAGTAGAGATGATGGGGGGGCGCATCGGGGTGGAAAGTGAGTACGGCAAGGGTTCTTGTTTTCAATTTACCATTCCAATTAAAGAAATTACAGAGGCAAAAAGACCACCGGTAATTTCGCCTGAAGCCTTAGACTTTAACAAGAAACTGGTCCTGACCATTGATGATGAGACCGAAGCTCAGGAGATACTCAAAATCTATTTGAAGAGTGAAGGCTATGAGGTTATCCAGGCCTACAATGCCATGGGGGCCATGGAACTGGCTATAAAATACCGTCCCTTTGCCATCACTCTGGACATAATCATGCCGGGCAAAGACGGCTGGGATATATTACATGAGCTCAAGAATGATCCCCAGACAAAAGATATTCCGGTGATTTGCATCTCCATCCTGGACAACAGGGACATGGGGCTGTCCTTAGGGGCCATTGAGTATATAATCAAGCCCATCAATAAAGACCAACTGATGGAGGAGCTTCAGCGATTAGAGAAGCGGGGCAGGATCTATGATATCCTGATCGTTGACGATGAGCCTCAGGCCGTGGAGCTTCTGGCGCAGTATCTTAAGGAGGAAAATCACTACACAGTCAGGAAGGCCTATGGCGGAAAGGAAGGCCTCTCCAGGATTAAGGAGAGCCTGCCCGACCTGATAATCCTGGATCTAATGATGCCTGAGGTGGACGGCTTTGAGGTGATCCGCCATCTCAAGAAAACCGAAGAGACCAAAGACATCCCTATTATCATTGTCTCGGCCAAGAAGCTGACAGAGGAAGAAGTAGAATATCTAAACCGCAATATCGAGAAGATCATCAGGAAAGAAAAGTTCACCAGGGAGTATCTCCTTAAGGATATCAAGAGATTGCTGGAGAAGATTTAGGAATCGAGTTTCTCATGAAGAAAATTTTGATCGTAGAAGACGATGAAAACAGCCTATATTTAGCCAAGTTTATCCTAGAAAAGGAAGGCTATGAGGTAATCGAAGCCAGAGATGGGCTTGAGGCCCTTGATAAGACCTCCAAGGAAACCCCGGACCTGATCCTCATGGACATGCAGTTACCCAAGCTGGACGGCTATGAAGCCACCAGGCGGATCAAGGCAGATGAAAAATTGAGTAAAATACCTATTGTTGCATTAACAGCTTACGCCATGAAGGGAAATCAGGAAAAGACTTTTGAGGCAGGGTGCTCAGGGTATATTAAAAAACCGATTGATACAGCCACCTTTGTAGAAGAGGTAAAGAAGTATTTATGATTTCGGATTTTGGAAAAAATCCGGAATCCGCATTCCGATATATGATATCATCAGGGGGTGGATATAATGAAAATCCTCATTGTTTTTTTTATACTATGTTAATCTCTTTTATTAAAGATGATCACACCATCAAAAAATTAAACCGGATTATTGCCGAAGAAGAGACGCATATACAAAAACTGACCAAACTCCGAGCTCAGGTGCCCGATTAAATTTATAAAACCTGGTATGTTAATGTTTACCTGTAACCATGAAAAAGAAGCTTAATGAAAAACCCCTGTGACGGATGTCGCATATGCACGAAAGTCTGCCAGTCCGATTTTTGAGCATCAAAGATGAAAACACGCTGACCATCGACGACACGCAATTTGTTCATAACAAAAAAGCCCACAACTTAAGATGTATTTTTGTGTGTGCCGGTTTCAGCGGCCAAAATAAACATGAAAATTAGTCAACCTGGTCGCCGGGACGGATAACGCTTCCTGAGTCAGATGATGACCTGGAAGAATTCTGGGAAGAATTTGTTAAAACAAACCTGTGGGGAAAAACTATTACTCAAAGGTTTTTGCAGACCTGTTCTACCACAGCGGATTTGGATTCATCAGAAAAAAAGAGGATCGCTTTGCAAGTACCTGCGGTAATTGCCAGCTCGTATGCTGGCAAACCCGAAAACAACGTCAGGAGAATTACGAAATTCTGATCAACAGTGGTGTTGTGGAAGAAGGTGAGAATTTTTCATTTAAGGTAATAAAAGGATAGTACATGGAGAAAAAACCATGAACGTACTTTTTGCGTTGGGCGCATCGGACATCAAAGAGACAAAAACCGGCATATTACTCCTTTATTTTTTTGCACTCATGATCGTCTCGCTTATTGAAAGAAATATACGATTAAATATGGAAAAACAGAAGATAGAAAAACTTCCGATTCTGCCTCAGGGAATGAATACCAAAAAGCCAACATGGAATAACATCAGGTATTTTTACCGAGATATACACCTGTCATTAATCATCAAAGATAAAATCACAATACAGGCAGATGTACAGGGGTTTAGTGACCTGCATAAAAGAGTCTGTGAACTTGCAGAAGTGCCGTGTTCAGTATATAAAAATTTACATGACAGATGGTGGTTGTTTGATGGTACATGATTGATTTTTTGATAAATATCGATTGGATTTGTAAAGATTTTTTTTAGTATGCGAAATGTAAGTTATTGCCACGTTTCAAAACCTAAATCATCAGGTATGTTCTATAATATTTAATACTTAGTATGGTCAGACCCTGATCGTTTTTGCTTTCAAATTATATCACGGGTTAAAGGTGCAAACAATTTTGTGTTAATCAGTTATACGCAGTTGCGTCTCAAGCAGATCTTCCGGTCTCGAAGACGGCCCAACAAACAATCGATACAGTCCTTGTTCAACAACCCAGCTTAAACGATCTTTACAATAATAGGCAAGCTGATCTGAAGTTAAAACAAATTCAATCTGTTTTGTATCAGCCGGATTCAGCCAGGTTTTGGTAAACCCTTTCAATTCCTTAACCGGTCGTTCAACGGACGGGTTTTCATATCCCACATACAATTGGGTTACTTCTTCACCGGTATAATTTCCGGTATTGGTAATATCCACACGAATCCGTACCTCATCGTCAACACCAATCTCGGATTTATCCAACCCAATATTTGCATACTCAAATGTTGTATAACTTAAACCAAAACCAAAAGGAAAAGCCGGTTTATGGTCGTTTCTGTCCAACAGTCGGTATCCGTGATACAAGCCATATTCAATGGACTTTGCTTTTTTATCGAAAAAAGGGAGGTGCTTTTCAGATTTGGGGAATACACATGGAAGCTTCCCGCTGGGGTTTACCTTACCAAACAAAATATCGGCAATCGCATGTCCTCCTTCCATTCCCGGATACCAGGCCATGAGTATTGACGGCACTTTTCTTCGCCAGTTTTCAGTAATAATGGCACTTCCCCCGATCATTACTACCACTGTTTTTGGATTTTTTGAGGCAACCTGGCCAATCAGCTTTTCATCATGCGCCCTTAATGAAAGAAATTCCCGGTCTCCGCCTTTTGGCGGGATCGGAATATATTCACCTTCATGCCGGTGGGTGTATCCGGCAATGATGATGGCTATATCTGCAGTGCCTGCCTGTTTAGCAGCGGATTGAATATTTTTCCCGTTGTTATAAGTGATTTTAATATTAGATTCTAAGACACCCCGAATGCCTTCAAGGGGTGTAACCACATAAGGGGGGCGCACCATACTGCTGCCACTGTCGCCGATATTTTTTGCAATGGCAAGCCTTCCGATAACCGCAATTTTAGAGATTTTTAAAGGGTCTATTGGTAGCAGTGGTGGATTTCTATTTTTACCAGCTTGCTCATTTTTTAAAAGCACAATGGATTTTTGTGCCACCTCCCTGGCAAGTTTTTTATGCGCGTCACAAACAACCGCGTGCTTGCCATAACGATCCGGCTCACCTGTCTGGGCAAACCGGATTTTTTGTCTTAAAATCCTCAATACTGCATCATCTATCAGGGCCTCGTTAACGCGACCGCATTTAACCTGTTTATAAAGCTTTTTGCCAAAATGCCAGGTAAACGGCATTTCAATATCCATACCGC
Organism: Deltaproteobacteria bacterium; assembly: GCA_024280875.1. Taxonomy (GTDB): domain Bacteria; phylum Desulfobacterota; class Desulfobacteria; order Desulfobacterales; family Desulfosalsimonadaceae; genus SURF-3. Next base: position 6,088 of record JAJRPH010000051.1, read on the forward strand.
CCTCGACAGCATCAATTGTTTTCCGGATACCCAGCAGAAAATCAGAAATAACAAACCCATCAAAGCCCCATTCATTTTTTAATATATCCCGCAGCAGATGACGACTATGACCGCAGTATTCGCCATTCACCTTGTTGTATGCGCTCATCACGGAAGCGGCACCTTCATCAATGCATCGTTTAAAATGCGGTAGATATATTTCCCTCAGGGCCCGTTCGCTGATTCTCACATCCACTTTGAATCGCGCGTTTTCCATGCTGTTTGTCGCAAAGTGCTTGACGCAGGCCATGATATGACGCTGAACACCCCGTACCAAGGCTGCGCCCATTTCTCCCAGCTGAAAAGGATCTTCTCCATATGTTTCCTGAGCCCGACCCCAGGCCGGGTGCCGTAGCAAATTGATGCACACACCGCCGAAAAAATTGGCTCCCTGTGACCTTGCCTCCACACCAATGGCATCCCCGACACGTTCTTCAAGATCAGTATCCCACGTTGCGCCTCTTGCCATGGTAACCGGAAAACAGGTTGAGTTATACATCACCACACCACGGGGACCGTCGGAAAATCGTATGCCCGGTATGCCAAGGCGTGTATTTTCACCGGCAGGATAAGGCCTTCTGTTATACGCCAGCTGCATTTCAATGGTTCCTAAAACAAGAGGAATATCCCCTGACATCTGATGAATTTTTTCCGCAAGACTCATCTGTGACATCAGATCTCTGGCCTTTTCATCAATCCGTCTTTTAGAGAGCGGTTTTGAAGGCTTCAATATCCCCCACTCGCCGGGAACCATTTTGACTTTTTTCATTTCTTTGTCTCCTGCCGGTGCTTGTATTGGATCATAGATTCAAACCGCATAACGGTTTTTCGGTTAGTGTGTACAGTCTTTTCAGAGGGATATAGCCATTATCAAGTGTATTATCTATGGCATCTTTAATATGCCGGTATTTCGGTTCAAGACCGGCTTTGGCAATAATCTGCCGGGCCGCATCCGGCCATTCTCCGGTGCTTGGCACATAAAAATGGTTGTCATGAAATTTATTGGATAAAGAAGGCAGATACCGGTAAAAGGGAGGTGAAATATCGGTTTTACATCTGCTGTCTGTCCAGTTGTTATAGATGTTGTTGTGTTTTGAGATCACCAGCCCCAGCCAGCCGCCAACTCCCGGCAGGGAGCCGTGTTTCTGCGGCATATTTTTGCACACGTTGTTGTAAATATTTACATGATTGGTGTAGACATCCAGATAAATACCATAGTTGCCGTCCTTTAACCCCGCACCATCAATAACGTTATGATGAATGCTGGAGCCTCTATGATTGTTGCAACTGATATATAAAGCGCAGAAATCTTCCAGGTTGGCCTGCCCCACATCTGAGGTTCTGTTCCAGGCGTATTCAATATTGGCAGTATGGTTTTTCCAGGCAAGAAACCGCCAGCCATTTCGAACGGCACAAGTGGGGACTTCCCGAATATCATTGTGCATTAGTTTAAGGTTTCGCGTAAACTCTGAATAGACAATGGCCGCGCCAATATCATCAATGCCAGTGTATCGGACATAGTTGTTGGTGATCTCCACACCATCAAAGAATTTGTCCTCATTTTCCGGAAGCACGCCCCTTTTGTTGCGGCTGTCTACCACCGTATTTGTCTGGTTAAGAGATATGGCTGCTCTGGAAATATCACCAAACCCATTGCCGATAATGTTTAAGTCTTTGCCCAATAGATCAAAATGGAGTGCGTCAGTTGTTATGTGCCTGAACACATTCGATGTTATGGTAATGGAGTGGCCGGCATTAATTTGCAGCGCATTTTGGGGTAGTGGTGTTTTCGCTTTGGTCGGCTCTGTTGGTGAGCCCGCAGTTATGCCGAGTTTTGTGCCGCGGTTGTATTCAAACGTAAGGCCTTTGATTTCAATGTTTTTAATGGGATTATCGACCGTCCCATCCAGTAGAATGAATGTTTCCAGAGTTGAATAAACGGCTTCAGACGCAGTATTAAAATTAACGTTATCTGACGTAAAAGGCTTGAAATATATAGTTGCATCAGAACGGTCAAAGTACCACTCACCTTCATCAGTTAATAATTCATAGGCGTTTTCAATCGCAATATCCGCGGTTAACAGGGCAATGCCATTGAGTATGACATATATGATAAATGGCTCTGACACTCCCATTGCATCAAGAGGGACTTTAAAGGTACGAGCGGTCTCGGGTTCTACAACCAGCTCACGATTTCGGATATGATGCACTTTGCCGGGAATATGCCGCCACATGCATTTTTTTGTAACAATAAGATCTTCAGGATGTTTCCATGTGGATACGTCCGGGCCGGAACGTTTAATTTTTACGCCTCTGCGTGTATTTTTAAATCCTTTTGGATTCCATCCGGACCATGCCCTGCGACACCGCACGCCATTCACCCAGAGATGTTCAAAGGTTGTGTTTTCCGGAACAGATGCTTTCCAGATATTTTTTTTGGCATCATGCACAGACCAGTCGGTTATTGTTTTGGCCCCGGTGAAAACAGGTGCTGTTTCCGGCTTGTTTTGCCATCGGACAAAAAATCCATTACTTCCTGAATCTTCGGGTGTCAGCACAAAAGGGGATGTGAGATAATACACCCCGCCATTAAGATAAACATTAATATCAGCGGTCATGCTTTTATTGATTTCTCTGACCAGTTCCCTGGCTTTTTCAAGAGAACAAGGAGAGTCAGTGCTCCCATTTCCATCGCCATCAGGAGAAATATAAATATTTTTCATTCTTCAGTCGTCCTGTTTAAAATATTCTGATATCACAAACAGGCAAGCTCCCAATGCGCCGATTTCGGGTCCCATTTTTGAAAACCTGATTTCCACATCTTTTTTTATCTTTGAAAGGACCAGATTGTTTACCTGTTCTTTTAAATTATCGATAAAATATTTGCCGCCCTTTGCATATATTCCCTGAATAATGATTATTTCAGGGTCATACATCATAATCAGATTTGAAAAAGCAATTGAGAATAGGAATTCTTGTCGGACCAAATTAAGTATCTGAAAATAAATAAAACTTCTGTTATATATGACATCTCAAAGGGCCTTGGAACTTATATTTCGCAGGTTAAAAATTTTATTTTTCAATTCCCATCGGCAATCATCAATAATTATATAACTATGTGATAAAACAGTGAATAAAATAAATCTAGACTTTTCTATCTAAATGCCCTATAACTCTCCATAAACAGCAAAAGAGAGGGCGCTATGGGTCGAATAGAAGCACAGTTCAAACAGGTCGACGTTTTGCCGATGGTCAAGCACTACATGAACTCGCTTGGTCTCTATCAATTATTTAAAAAATATGTTCCCGCTCCTAATAATAGTCTGGCGGAGCATGCAGAAAGTCTATGCATTATAACTGCAAATATTGTTTGTGACAACAAACCTCTTTATAAAATTCAAGAGTGGCTTGCTCAATATTCGGACGGGTTAACAAATGAATCGGTGAATGCTGAAAAATTTAATGATGATCGCCTTGGAAGAGCCCTATCCGCGCTTTTCAAAGCAGATCGGCATTCACTAATGACTGAAGCCTCATGCAATGCCATTAAAATACATAACCTGCTGACCGATGAAATTCATAACGACAGCACAACGATTACATTCAAGGGCAAGTATGCGAACCCAGATCCCGTGGCTATTAAGCTTAAGCATGGCCACAATAAAGATTTTCGTCCTGACTGCAAACAAATTGTTTTTGGATTGAATATAGTTGCGGATGGCCATGTTCCGATTAGTTATAAAGCTTATAATGGAAACACAAGTGATGATACGACGCATATTCCAAACTGGAATGAACTACGCTCCCTGATTAACAAAGAAGATTTTATTTATATCGCAGACTGTAAACTGTGCAGCAGCAAAAATCTGGATTATATTGATCATAATAACGGTTTCTTCATTACCATCATTCCAAAAAATCACAAGGAATCAACCGGGTTCAGGGAATACATACAAAATAACGATGTTCAATGGTCGGATGCTTTTGAGGTCCTGCATTCTCGTAAAAAAAACGAAACCAATAAATACAAAACGCACGAAGCAGGTAAAAATAAAAAAGGCTATCGGATAATTTGGGTTCATTCCAGTTCCAAGGCGCGCGATGATAAAAACAGAAGAATGAAAAGAATTGATAATGCCCAAAAAGCGCTGGAAGAACTGATGCCCAGGCTCAATGCCTATCGATTAAAGACACCAAAACAGATTAAGGCTGCGGTTGATAAGATTTGTAAGGATGTAAAAGAATTAATAGATGTAAAAATCACTTCAGGAAGAAAGCAGATTTATAAACGAATTCCATCAACGAAGCGACAACCAGGCGAAGCGGTTTATGAAAACAAATGGTCATTTAAGTACGGGCTTGAGTGGAAGATTAATGAGCTAAACACTCTTGTAATATCAAAAACAGATGGATTGTTCCCGCTAATTACCAATAATCATATATTAGACGCTGCCGAAGTACTGATAATGTATAAGCGGCAATCCTATCTTGAAAAACGGATGTACACAAAAAAAACAATATTAGAAGTAGCGCCGGTTTTTCTTAAAAAGGAAAGTCGAATTGAAGCAGTATTACTCCTCTATTTTTTTGCACTCATGATCGTTTCGCTTATTGAAAGAAATATAAGAATGAACATGGGAAAGGAAAAGATAGAAAAATTGCCAATTCTACCCCAGGGAATGAACACAAAAAAACCTACGTGGAATAATATTCGTTACTTTTGCCGGAATATACATCTTGCACTGATCTTTAAAGACAAAATCCCCATCCAGACGGATGTAAAAGGGCTTAGCCAATTGCATGAAAAAATATGTGAACTTGTCGAAGTGCCAAAGACAGCATATAAAAACTTACATGACGGTTGGTGGTTGTTTGAAGATACATGATTGATTTTTAACGAAATATCGGATGAAATGAGCAAAAAAATATTTTTAAGATGCGAAATATAAGCCCTAACTTACATTTCGCTTCTTCAAAAAATATTTTTTGAATATTAACCCTACAACGATACTTATAAACAATAAGGCTTGATATTAATAACAAGGTCTGCTATACAACGATACAACCCTTAAAAAAGGAGGCAGGCCATGCTACCAATCACCCGATGCGACGAACACCTTTAC
>JAJRPH010000052.1 GCA_024280875.1 Deltaproteobacteria bacterium
CCCGAGGCGAAACCCGCTAAAATAAACAGCTGTGCCGCGTCCTTCATATCCCCGCACACTGTCAATGGATTCGGCATTATTGAGACCTGCGAGAAGATCCTGAATCTGTTTTGCCTTATTCCCGCTCTCGGGGATATTTCTGCTTCGCTTTATACGCATCATCAGCGTTGTCATATTGGCAAGCTTTCCGGATACAATATTCTTTGCCAGCTTCAAATTGAATCAAATACACGGATAAAAATATCCCATATCTCTTTTTCATTCCTGCCATCGGTAATAAAAATCTGCTGATATGAAAATTGCCCATTAATTTTTTTTAGACAGGTTTCAAGCCCATCCTGCTCAAGGACTTTTTCAGTCTTATAATCCCTGTGGCCGTTGTTCTTCCAGTTTTGGCGAAAGGCTTTTTCGGTTGTAAAAATGACCACCCGATCTTTTTTTGACCAGTCCATGCAGTTCATGCGGATCGTTGCTTCCTGGACAAACCGAATGTTTTTGATTCTTTTTGTTTTATACTCATAGGAGCATGGCAAATAATTATTGGTTCCCAGAAATGAAATAAAAATTTTTGACATTCTTATTCTCCATATTTGCGGAATATGATGTGTTTGAACCGATTGAGAACATGCAGAAAGACCTAATACAGGAATCCAAAAAGCCACAAGGGTATTTTATTTCCAAAACCGGAATTAATGCCGTCAGATACAATATAGGCGTTGTTAATGCCTTTTATTTGGGCGGAGGATTTGTTTTTACCACCAATTTCAAACGTATATTTATTGTTTACAACAAAATCGCCTGCTTTTGAAAGCATAATACCGGTATCCAAAACCTGCGGGTGATACGAGAGACTGTTGAACACCTGATTGACGAAAAATGCCTCCCGGACGGAACCAGTGTTCACATCCAGAGAGAGCGTATGAAAAAGATTGGTGTTTTCAAGAAAAATTTTTTCTGTTTTATTTATAATACGGTAACCACTGCCGCCCATTCGGACAATATTAAACAGTCTGGCATTTTTTAAATATTCTATATAATCATATACAACCTGCCGGGAAGTGCCGATTATCGCGGATAATTTATTTATGTTCAATTCCGATGGGACTGAGACGGCCAGCATATAAAGAAGTTTTTTTATTTTCGTGATATTGGCTGTTTTGATGTTGTTCACCTGGGTCAGATCAACTTCGAGAATATGGCTGATGACCTCGCTGAGCCGGGCATGGTACAACGGGCGGCTTTCCATAAAAAAAGGATAATAGCCTTCTTTCTGAAATTGTCTGAATTGTTCCAGGGGCCGGATTTTTTTTTGGACACCTGCTGCGATCACTGCATGATTCTCAGTGATGTCTCTGATGGTAAACGGTTGAAAATCCATGTCTAAAGAAAAATTAAGATATTCCCGAAATGACAGCCCGTGAAGATAGTAGATGACTGCCCGTCGGGAGAGGTCGGCTTTCTGATGGGACACCCTTAACAGGCTTGATCCGGAAAAAATAATCTTTAGCTCCGGGTAGCTGTCGTAAATGGCTTTAATATGGCTCGCCCATTGCGGATATTTGTGGACCTCATCAAAGACCAGAAGCCTTCCGCCGTACTGGAAGAAACGCTCCGCGAATTCATACAGTTCCACCGCATGGAAGCCAGGGTGGTCAAGCTGAACATAAAGCGCCTGATCACTGGAACCATACCTGTCTTTCATGTGTTGTAATATCATTGTCGTCTTGCCGGTGCCCCGGCTTCCAAGAATACCTACACACTGCTGCTCCCAGTCAATTTTATCATACAGATACCGCTTTGTTTCCGGGAGCTGGTTTAAAAGTAATTGTGTTTTTTGAAACCAGAATTCAAATTCCATGGCCGCCTCATATTGCAATATATAAATGACAATTTAATATATTATTTATTAAGTACATATAGCAAATTGATCAATAATTTGCAATATAAATATTTAAACTGTCTTGAACATCGTTACTACCAGGTATTTTCTGCCAACCCCATGCGATTCTGTGCTGTTACACCTCTTTTGCTCATGCTCTGAGGCCCGTAACTTCTCAATAAGTCCGGGCGAAAAATGTGAGTTTATGTACAATCAATGTAGCGGAAGGCTTCAGCCTTCCATTTTGCGTGACCTGAAGGTAACAATTTTATGGAGGCCTGAAGGCCTCCGCTACATCGCCCGGACTTATTGAGAAGTTACTGAGGCCCGTCTTGATTTTGTGAAAATATCAAGTTCAAGTTTGGATTTACACAAATTTTTTTTATGGTGTAATATTGACACATCCATAATAAGTCACAATTCCGTCACTCCGGCGAAGGCCGGAGTCCAGAAACTATGAAAATGAATGGATTCCGTTTGGCAAAATGAGTAAAACTATTTTAGGGAAGTGGAAAATATTAATATTTGGAAGTTCCCTTAAATAAGCTGCGATAAAAATGTTTCTGCCGGCACCCTGACAGGCCTTTTGGCTTTGAAACAGTCTTTTTCAATAAACGGGCTATCAAAATCTATTTGAAAGGCATGGTCAATTTGTAAAAGATTTTTGAAATATTCAAGTGAGGGGCCTATGCGTTTGCTTGCTTTTGACTTCACTTCGACGATAAACCACGGTTTTTTATTACGCGATACAAGAAAATCCACTTCTCTTTTCATTTTGTCACGCAGAAAGAACAGATCATATTCGCCCAGCCCCGTATCCGTCCACATATGCACTGCTTTCAACAAATGAGAGGCAACAAAATTTTCTACGCGAGCCCCCGGGTCGGTTATATGACTCCAATCCCATAGATATATTTTCGGCTGCCTGCGGAGTGTCTTGGGAACATTTACAAAAAAGGGGCGTATCCTGAAAGGTTTATATTATCTTAAAACAATCTTTTTTCTTATCTTTTCAGAGTAAAAAAAACAAGGACTGTTTTAAACGTCACTGCAAAATGGTTTTGTGCGGATGTGTTCCTGGGTATTTATTTAGAAGTTATGGAAGACAGGTCTAAATTCAAAACCCGCTTGATAATAGCCATATTCGTAACATACTCCAAAAAAGTTGTCTATTTTTAAAGGATTGCAAGGTTGCAATTATTTCATTGTCAAAGAACGGAATCGGATAGGACTTTTTTACACTCTAAACTGAGAGAACTTGTTTCAGGCCATCATCAAGAGCCGCCAAATCACCCGGCGACAAGGCGCCAGCCTCTTTTA
>JAJRPH010000053.1 GCA_024280875.1 Deltaproteobacteria bacterium
AATGAGTACGAAAAAGAAGTAGCACCAGTTCATTCCCAGCAGCAACTTTGCTTAAAAGTTTGTCGTATCAGTTTGAGGAAGCATGGGCAATTTGTCATCTTTTGGGATGAGGTAGACAATTGTCAGACCAGTTACTGTTTGCTTAAAGTCTTTGAAAATTTTATCGCGAATCGTTTTTACTGAAATCTCTCCCCGCATACTATAAGCAGGTTGCCTATATTCATGTTCAGTTTCCCATGACGATATTGATTCTCCAGAGGGGAGCCATTGAATACGGTATTGCATTTTTGTGGATACATAAGATTTTCCCTCTCCTCGAAATTGCCCCATTGATCGATAGGTGATTGTTTCACCGGGTAACTCTTTGTAATCAAATCTCAAAACGTAGTCAGCCTGTTCGACAACCTCAATCCCCAATTTATCAAGCTTCTCTTTCCAAAGTTCAGTAAACTCTTTTTTTACTTGGTCTTTCTCTGCCTGATGAACTGCTGCAATTTCTATCTCAAGCCTTACCTTTTTTTGGGGACCAATTTTAAGCTGCTCTGGTTGGTCAAGAAGGGCAAGTGATTTTTGTAGATTATTAAATGTAAACCGCTTTATCTGCACCTGGCGCTTAAATCTATCATCCGACTCAATACAGAGCATCCCTTGGGGTATCAAATGTTTTGAACGGTAATTATACATTCTTTTTGATATCGGTTCAGGAAAGGAATCTAAATACCAAAGATATTTCCCCGTTTTTGCATCAATTAAAAGTCTTCCCTTCAGCGAATAGGCGGATGAATCAGCCAGCCAGTTGACTACAGCCTGTCCATTTTTTGCATTATCGGCAACGATGCCTGGCATCATATTATTTAGATAAAAAGGCCAATTATGTTTCCATTTGATCTCACCTGTAAGGGTTGAGAACCCAAAAACGGTAGTCTGATAAACAGTACCCGCTAAAACCGCTATAGATTTTCCATCTGGGGCAAAGGCAAGCCCCTTAATAGCATATCTCTCATATTGAGTGGGATCTTTAATTTTCAGTTCCCCTGCCATTTTTCCATTTTCCCAATCGAGAATGAGAACTCTTTTTTTATCCAACGAAATCCCTGCAAGATACCGATGCCCTGCACTGCGCACAATATCCATTTCGTAATTCCAAGATCTGGTATGGAAAGTTGAAACCGGCTTCAAATCCTTTTGATCTTCAGAAAGATCGAAAAGGTTGAGTTCACTTATCTCCAAACCATCTTTCATCTTTTGAATAACAAGAACATGAGATGCATCCGTAAAGATGATTCGCTGAATTTTTTTTCCACCTTTTTCGTCAATGAGTAAATTCTTGCTTAGTTTCTCACGATCAATATCCCAAATTTCAACTTTGCCTGAGTTGATTTTATATGTTCCGATCAATTTAACATCAGGGCTAAAACAAAAACCTGAGATGACTTTGGGGGTGTCACTGAATGTTGTTAGTTTTTTACCGGTCTCCAAACTATAAATACTTAAATTCTTTAATTGCCCAGACCTGAAACCCGCAATAAAATCAGGCCCGTATGGATCAGGACGATAGACATTCCGTGTAATATCAGGCAAATCGATCGCAACTCTTTTCGCAATCTTCCAATCGGGAATTTCAAGCAACGGATCCGGTTTTGCAGTCCAACTGATGATATCTGGTATGAGCTTTTTTTCTGGCGTTGGTTTCGGCGTTACTTTTGCAACGGGGGGCGAAACCGTGGGCGTTGTTTTTGGTGGTTCTGGATTTTGTGGTTCGTTTTTTGCAACCACAGGAGGAATTGCCTGTGGGTTTAAAGCTTGGTATTTTTGTATAATTGCGTTGTTGAACTTTACAGAATCAAAAAACTTCTTTTTATCGTCATCTCGATTTTTCCCCTTTTGAATGATGAATTCAGCCGAATAAAGATATTCCCCCACTGTAACCATTGCCATTTCATTGATGACTATTTCTCCACCAGGAAGTGGCATTTCGACCTTTGCTATCAAAGCAGGAATACCAGAAATAACAGATTCTCTCGTTTCTATAACACGACTACCAGGAAAGGCACTAATGGATTCAGGAAGAAGATAAAGTTTTATCCCAGTTGGCGATAACGGCGTTCCTGAAACCGGGTGCACAATTTCTTCACGCATTTGGATAGAAGTAATCCCGGCTCCAAAATATCGATTCCCAGCGATATCTATTCGCTGACTAACCATTGCTTCCGCGTCTAAGGGCATCTTTTTTTCTGTGGCTTTACCTGGAAGCAGTGCCGTCACATTTCCATCGGGCGAGGTGTACTCCACCCATTTTACTCCCGAGGGAATTAAATTTTGTAACAAGCCTGTTTTCACTACAACAAAAAAGGCAATTAACAAAAAAGTCCCAATTCCACCTGCGATTGCTGGAGTACCAAGACCACTACTGTATGGTTTGCGAGCAGGTTTTTTCTTCCTACTTTTAACGATTGCTTTATGTTGTTTTTGTGGCTTCTCTCGCCGGGGCGGTCGGTCCTCTAAAAAATCGTCATCTTCTTCAAACTGATCGACAGCAGGAATGCGAATCGCGGCTCCGCATTCTTTGCATTTAATTCTTTTCCCAGCAAACTGGTCTTTTACCGTGTAATCGAAAAAGCATTCATCACAAGTGACATTAATACTCATAGAATTAGCCCGGTAGATTAGAGAAACCAAACAAGAAAAAGAAAGGAATATCGGATGTTTAGCGTATCTCAAACTAACAGTTACATCAAGTGTTCAGCAATATAATTAGCTGTTTTCATGTACTCATCATAACAAGGCTATGCTATGCGATAATATCATGCGCGACGTTGCCGTGGACGTCGGTTAGACGAAAATCTCTGCCGCCGTGGCGGTAGGTGAGTTTAAGATGATTGAGCCCCATTAAATGCAAAATCGTGGCATGTAAATCGTGAATGTGCATGCGGTCGGTGGTGGCTTTGATACCTAATTCATCGGTGGCACCATGCACGTAGCCCCCCTTCACACCGCCACCCGCCATCCAGATGGTGAAGCCATGTGGATTGTGGTCTCGCCCCGTTCCTACTTTTCCTTTAACCGGTTGAACGGTTGGCGTACGTCCAAATTCTCCCGCCCAAACCACAAGTGTCTCATCGAGTAAGCCGCGTTGTTTCAAATCGGAAAGTAAACCAGCAATCGG
>JAJRPH010000054.1 GCA_024280875.1 Deltaproteobacteria bacterium
AAAAACATCTGGCCGTTTTTTCGCGGGGAAGTAAATGAAGTTGTTGTAAGGATTGAAAAAATACCGATTACAGAAGAAATGCTGGGTGACTATTTCAAGGACTCGGAATTCAAGTCCCGGTTTCAGAAGTGGTTGAATGGCCTTTGGGAAAAAAAGGACGCCAGTCTGACAGAGCTGGCGCAAAATAATCGTACGGCGAAAATGACAAACTGATATTTTTTTTGTATCAATACCGGTGTTTCAGCAATGTTCATTTAATAATTGTTTGATGGACGTGATGACCGGGTCCAGATTTTTTTTCAGGCGGTCGATAACCTGTTCATCAAATGCGTCAAGGCCCTTAGATGCTTCGACTTCAATTATTCTGGCCGCATGCTGAAGTTTTTTCGCCCCTATATTGCCGGCAAGACTTTTCAATGTGTGGGCAGTTCGTTTCACAAATTCTGTATTTTTATTTTTAATCTCATACTGAATTTTTTCTGCAATATCCCGGTAGTCATTATAAAATTCAAAGATTACCTTGAGATACAAATTTTCTTTTCCCCCCAGTCGTGAGATGCCGGATTTTATGTTGAGTCCCGGCAGTACGTCCGGAAAAACATAAGAAATACCATCTTTTAGTTTATTGTTTTTTTCTTTTTCATCTTCTGCGGGCACGGCCCTGTCCTGTGCCGCATACTTTGATAATATGGACATGAGCGCATTTGCTTCAAAGGGCTTGACAATAAAATCATTCATACCGGCCTGCAGGCAATTTTCTTTGCTTTCTTCCAGACAATGGGCGGTCATGGCGATAATGGGAAGATTTTTGTTCCGGTGATCTTTCCGAATTAAACGGGTGGCCGCATACCCGTCCATGACCGGCATCTGAAGGTCCATGAGCACGGCATCATATGACTTTTGTTTAACCGATTCGACGGCTTGTTCACCATTATCGGCCACATCAACATGCAGTCCGCTGCTTTCCATTATTTCAACGGCAATTTGCTGGTTGATGCGGTTGTCTTCAACCAGAAGTATTTGAATCCCTTTAGCAAAATTATAATTTTCGAAAGAAGCATCTGTCTTTGTTTTCTTCCGGTACGGTTTTTTTAATTTGCACACAATCTCAAAATAAAACGTGCTCCCCTGCCCCTCAATACTTTCAACCCAGATACGCCCATTCATCAGTTCAATAATATTTTTGCATATGGCCAGCCCGAGTCCGGTGCCGCCGAATTTTCGTGTGATAGAGCCGTCTGCCTGGGTGAATGAATCAAAAAGTTTGTCAATATGTTCTTTTGCAATGCCGATACCTGTATCTTTGACAAAAAATCTCAGTGTTACGGAATTTTTATCTTTTTCAACCGGTTCAATCCGCAGCAGGATTTCACCTTTATCCGTAAATTTGATGGCGTTGCTGATGAGATTGATCAGTACCTGGCTGATTTTTAATGGATCACCTAAAAGTATATCCGGTATTTCGTTTGAAATCGAAAATATGAATTCTATCTCTTTTTCCGTTAAAGTGCTTGAAAACATATAGGATATTTTATCGATTATATCGTTTAGGCAAAATTCGATAACTTCAATTTCAAGCTTACCGGCTTCAATTTTTGAAAAATTTAAAATATCATCAATGATATGTAACAGAGAATCAGATGACGTCTTAATATTTTTCAGATAATCATGCTGGCTTGTTGTCAGTTCGGTTTCCATTGCCAGTTTTGTCATGCCGACAATCGTGGTCATAGGGGTACGGATCTCATGGCTCATATTGGCAAGAAATTCATCTTTTGCCTTTGCCGCTGCTTTTGCCGTCTGTGCCTCCCTTTCGGCCTGTTCCATTTTTTTGTGCTCGGTAATGTCCGTGACAGATCCTTCGTAGTAAATGATCTTTCTGTTTGAATCATAGACGGCCCGAAGGGATAAAGACCCCCAGAATTCACGATTGTCTTTACGAATGCCGCCGATTTCAAGTCCGGTGACCTGGCCTTTTTCCCTAAATTCCTTTACAAACTGTTCCCTGGCCGCATGATCGGAAAAAAATTGATATTTCATGTTGCCCGTCAAAGCCATTAATGCCGCCGGTGAATCATAACCGAGAATATCCGCCATTGATTGATTTGCGCTGATAAATCGGCCGTCTGTGGATATCTGAAAAATGCCTTCCACCGCGTTTTCAAAAATGTCCCGGTATTTTTTTTCCGATGCCTGGAGTCTGTAATAAAGGCTTGCATTTTGAAGGGAAATGGCTGCCTGGGATGAAAGCAGCTGTATGAGCGTCAGTCTGTCCGGCGTAAATGCGCCTGGCATGAGATTGTTTTCCAAATACAGAATGTTGGCCAGTTTTCCCTGATGAAAAATCGGTGTACATAATATGGACAGGGGCTGACAGGTTTTGATATAAATATCCTGATTAAACGCTATCTCTTGCGCGGCATTGTCTATAACAATATTTTTTTGATTTTTTGCACAATAGTGAATAATGGAATGGGGGACATCAGACGGACCGGCTGTTTTAAATTCAGTTAAAGCAGTAATGCCGTCTTTTGAAACAGTGCCTTGTGCTTCAATTTTCCATTGATTGTCGTATTCGGAAAGGAGCAGTGCTTTTTGGGCGCCCGCATTTTCAATGAGCACTGTAATCATTTTTTTCATTAACTTATCTAACACAATCTCACCGGAAATGGCCTGGGATGCTTTGATAACTGACTGTAAATCCAGGGATTCTGCGGTATGTAGTGACAGCTTCGGATCAACGCCGGTCTGCGTACGGGCGTTGCTTTTATTAGTTCGTGCCGTCAATTGCGGCCAGGTCTTATGGAGGTAATCCACTTTTGCTTTGGCACCCCAGAGCGAATAGCAATAAACCGCCTTTGTCATATAGTCTTCGGCAAGCCGGGTGTTGCCGCAGGTCAGTCGGAATTTTGCCGCCAGTTCATTTCCCAAAGCTTCTTCCTGAAGATATTCATGCTCTTTGGCCAGGGCAATGGCCTGATCATAGAGTTCCGCCGCCTTTGTGTCTTCGCCAAGGACCCGGTGCCGTTCAGCTTCCACCAGTGTCCATTTATGGAGATGATTCATTGGCGCATGATGCGCCCATTTTTTTAATTTTTTCTGGTGCGATTTTATGATTTTTAAATGTCTCTTTTTTTCTTTTTTATTTGCTTTTGAAAATGATGATAACCGCAATAATGCGTCATAAAAGTGAAATAAAGGGATGTAGGCCGTAGAGATCATGCCTTCCAGGTTTTTTTTTAAAGTCTTTGAATTCTCAAAAGCTTCCTGATAATGCCCGAAATGGTAAGTAAGTTTCAGTTTGTATAAAGACAGCATATGGATTGCAGAGGTATCATTATTTTGATAATGAACCGGGAGCATCTCTTCTTCATTGTATGCATCTCCGATTAGTTTGCACGGATCATCGGAATTCCCCATTAGGTTCAATACCGTTTGCCGGGCCATCTCATTAAAATAAAAATGGGTGTCCTGTTTGTACTCCCGGATGGTCGCGCTGTAGGCGGTCATTTCACGGGACAGGGGTTCTAATGGGCTGCCGCTGAAAAAAGAGTAGGTGCCGTAAAAAAAAGCTGAAAGGGTTGCGTATTCAAAGTCACCGACTTCCATTCCCAATTGATTTGCTGTTAATAATGCGGGTAAAGTTTTTTGAAGGGGTTTTTTCCAATGATCGATCATGCCGCTCACAATAAATATCGTATGGGACCTGAAATACTTTGTACAGTCCCGATCATTTAAAGATAAGGCGAGTTTCCCAAAACGGTATCCATTATCGATATCATCCAATATACCGATTAGAAGCAATCCAAAGCCTGCAAAACCCGCCGGAGTTTCAGGGGCGACACCATGCTTTAAGGATAACGCAATGCCTTCAAAACCGAGCATGGGCGTTAGTTTAGGACGAGCGCCATAGACTGCATGAGACAAACTGAGCATAATGCGCGCTGCTGCCATGCGTTCTGGGTCGATCATGTCCTTGAGGTTTATCAAATTATCGATTTTTTTTCCGATTAACGCTACTTTCGTTTTCAGTAATTTTAATAAAACCTGTAGGTTATTTGGGGCTTCAGGAAATCGATAACCTAATAACTTTAAAACATTTAACCCTTCATTGACGACCTTTAATAATTGATTTTGAGCATAATAATACTGAATTTTGAGGTCATGGATTTTTACTTTGTCCAGCAGCAAAACGGCATTATGCAGCGTCAATTTTGCCAGTTTCTCCATATCGTCAAAGTCAGTGCATAGAAACGCGGATTCGGTTGCTTCCAGATAAAGATTAAACGTTAATTCATATTGTTCTATCCATTTTCTTTCCGGCAGCAGAGAAATGCCGGCCTTGTAATAATTCAATGCCTGCTTAAATGCTGCAGACGCTTTGGCTTTTTTCCCGGCCTTAAGATTTAACTGAGCCACTTCTATGCGTTCTTGCGGATTTTTGATGGTATTGGCTCCGGAATTGAGTTGATTTATAATATCAAAAATTTTTTCTTTTTGTGCGCTTTTCAGGGTGTGCTTAAGTAATAATCGTCCGATTTTTAGATGAATTATTTGTTGTTCGGTTTCCGGTACCAGGGCATATGCAGCCTGCTGGATGCGATCATGCTGAAATTTGTAAGTCGGAATAAGATGTGGGGGGATTATGGCTGTATTACTTGTTTTTAATTCCTGATCGATTATTTCAATGAATTTGTAGGAATCGTTAATTGGAATAATTAACCCCTCATTCAAAGCTATCCATAGCTCTTCCGCAGTCTCTTTTAGTGAGAGTTGATCAACCATCGATAAAGTAAGCAGATCAAACTGGGTCCCGATGCAGGCAGCCAATAATACGATGCTTTGGGTTTTTTTCGGCAATTTCTGAATCTTGTCCATCATTAATTCAACCACGTTGTCAGTTATGTCTACCCGTCTAATTTTTTCCACATCCCACTTCCAGAAACCGCTGTTTGAATCAAAATTGATTTGTTTATTTTCATGCATGGATTCTAAAAGTTGGTTTAAGAAAAAGGGGTTGCCTTGAGTTTTTTCAAAGCATAGTTCGGCAAGGGGCTCGGATTTTAATGGATCACATGCCAGTGTTTCTGAAAGGAGTTGGTTTATATGGTGTTTTTCTAAAGGCTTGAGAAAAATAGTGGATGTGGAAACTTTTAAGTCAATGAGATTATATACGATTAATCTCAAAGCATGGGCCTCATTCACTTCATTGTCCCGGTAGGTCCCGATAAAAAAAAGAAAATTCATTTGAGGATCACTCATGATCAATTCAATTAGCATTAAAGAGGCGTTATCCGCCCATTGCAGGTCATCGATAAAAATCGTAATAATGTAGTTGTTTTTTGAAAACGTGCGAATGAAATTGAGGAATGTGTGATTGAAGCGAATTTGGGCATCAGCCGGGGGTAACGAGAATATTTTCGGTTGTTTGCCGATAATTAATTCAAGCTCGGGGATCACTTCAGTGAGCACCTGGCCGTTTTGTCCCAAAGATTGTAATATTTTTGTTTTCCAGAATGAGACGTGTTTCTCACCACCGGCCGCAATCTTTTGCATTAACTCTTGAAATGGCTGGATCAGCCCGGAATACGGAATATTTCGTTGAAACTGATCAAACTTTCCATAGATAAAATATCCTTGTTTTTCTATAATTTTTTTTTGGACTTCATTGGCCACAGCTGTTTTGCCAACTCCAGGTTGCCCGGCAACCAGAAGCATTGCCTTGTCTCCCTGGATCACCCGGTTAAAAATTTTAAGTGACGTTTCAATTTCATTTTCTCGGCCGTAGAGCTTTTGCGGAATCTGGAATCGGCTCGAAATATCGTTTTTTCCGATTTCAAAATTTTTGATGCGTCCGTTTCGCGTAAGTTGAGCCAGGCATTCCTGTAAATCCGATTTAAGACCAAATGCGCTCTGGTAGCGGCCCTCCGCTGTTTTTGCCATAAGCTTTAAAATAATTTTTGAAATCATTGCCGGGATCTGTGGGTTTAGTTCGCGCGGGGATACCGGTATGCGGGCAATATGGGCGTGAATCAGCGTCATTGGATCTTCAGATTCAAACGGCAGGCACCGGGTCGCTATTTCATATAACGTCACGCCCAGGGAATAAAAATCAGTGCGAAAATCCAGGTTCCGATTCATCCGGCCTGTCTGTTCAGGGGATATATAAGGCAACGTGCCTTCTATAATTTTTTGGTCAAGCGCTTCAGGGGTCTCTCGAAAGAGTTCCGTTGAAATGCCAAAATCGGTTATTTTGACCTGGCCGGTTTGCGGGTTCCATATAATATTACCGGGATTGATATTTTTGTGAATAATATTCTTCTGATGGATCTGGCCGATTATTTCGGCTAACTTAATAGAGATTCTTAAGAATTCAGCCAGGTCAAACGTCCATTTCGGCAATAGTTTTTCAAAAGAGTTTCCATTAAAATCCTCCAAAATCATCACCAGTGTATTTTGATATTTCTCCAGACTGTAAGCCCTGACGATTCCGTCAGAATTAAACGTCTGTATGATTTCAAATTCACGTTTAAAGCGGGCCAGTTCTTCCTGGGTCGGATACTGTTTGTTCAATTTTTTGATCACAACCGGCACTTTGTCGTTCTTTCGGTGTCCGCGATAGATAATGGCGTTGGCGCCACTGTAAATTTGCTCTTCAGCCTGGTATCCGGAAAGAAGTATCATCCCTTTATGCTCCATTAAAAAAGATTTCATTTTCGGGTAGATTCGATGGATCGCATCGTAAATTCTGTTATAGTGAGTTTCATTTCACTTCGGGTTTTTGAGTGTTTTTACGACATTTACTAAAAAAATATTGAGGAAATCAAAAGCTATCAATACTTTTTATGTGGCTTGATTTTATATCCGAATCTATTATTGCCCCAATTCGGGTTTTAATTATTTAAAAATCTCGTCTTGGGAGGACAGATTCGTTGCGCACTAAAACGAAAAAAGTCCAAAGCACAGATAAAATTAAGTTATGATATGTTAGATAGATTAGTCAACTGGTTGCATTAGTTAATCGAAATATATTTCATTGTTTGATTGTTTTAAAACCCTGATGTTTTTTTAAATGCCCAGGGCGAGTGATAGCACCCAAGACATTCAAAACAGTAAGTTTCCTTCCAAATATTCCATACTTGACGTATGAAACACACGCAATAGAATGGATTTCTGTATTTTCGTTATAATCTACAAGAAGTTTTTTAAAACAATGGGTTTCCTTTATAGATTGGGATGGCCGTGCCTTTGAGTTGGCTTTGTTTTACTGTATTTAGCTCTAAATGTATCACATAATCTTTCTAGCGAAAAAGGAGATTAACCGATGGCTCAATCCAAAATTCCACCTGCCCGGAAGAAGAAAATCAAAATTATTCTATCCATGATGAACAAGCAGAACCAGCGGTTTGTTCCTGTTGTGCCCCCGCTTATTGAAATGATGGACCTGGTGATAACCGATGATGAGTTGGATTATCTGCTTAAAATGGGCATTGGAAATTATGATTATGATCAGGCGGCGATAGCAAGCAGCCTGCCTGATGAACAGTTTGAATCCTTTTTCGAAACCATAAAGCGCAAAGCGCTGGTTCATATCGGATCCGACAGCTACGGCAGGCCGGAATACCGGTTAAATGCCATTGCCGCTGGGTGGTATGAGGGTGTCACGCTTTATCTCATGGGAAAACCCGAAGAAAAAGATTTTTCACTAAAACTTGATGGGTTTTTCAAGTTTTTCCAAAAGTTTAACTTTTTTCCGCTGAACAGTCTACAAAATCTGTTTATTCGTCCCTTTGTAAAACCAGGCCAGGATGCCGTTTTAATGGATCCGGCAATAAAGGGTAAAAGCAAAACAAAGACCATTCCAATAAGCACGGTTGTCTCATCTCCAAATTCAAAAGTTTATCCGACGTTTTATGTCAACGAACTGATCGAGGAACATGGCGACCATGATAATATCTACGTATTTCCATGTGTCTGCCGGCATAGCAAAGATCTTTTGGGCACTCCATGCAGTTTCGAAATTCCGCGGGAATCATGCATTGCGTTTGGGGATATGGCGAATGCCTGGGCAAGCTGGGGATATGGCCGAAAAAATTTCCAAAGAGGAAGCCTTTGATATCCTTGTGGAAGTAAGGGATAAAGGGGCGGTCCATTCCGTCATTCATGAAAGAGACGACTACCGCCTTCCGGCAATCGCTATCTGTAACTGCTGCTGGGATTGCTGCGGTATCCTGAAATCATTCAACATGGGGGCTGGACCTCTAAAGTATCAAAGTTCATTCATGGCCCGGGTCAAAGATGATGTAAATTGCGAGGAGTGCGGCAATTGTGAAAAATACTGTCCAACAGCCGCAATAACCGTAAAGGGGAAAAAACCAGCATTAAACCCGGACAGATGTATTGGCTGCGGCCAGTGCGCTTTTCAGTGCAGGCAGAACAATATCGAACTGTATCCCTATGAGCGGATGGTGTATGTGCCGGTGGTTAAAAAATCCGAATACAGGATCAATGACACTAAAATAGAGTCTGTTTAAACATTAAAAAATTTAAAATTGATGATTCCCATGGTTTTGAGAGGCACCATTGCCGGTAGCAAATGTGCATTTGTTCTTATCGGTAAGAGATCTTTTTGGAGTACTATTTTAAAAAATTTCTGCAATTGCTGTCTTGGTAGATGGCGGCGTCATTCCCCTTATATATCAATTTTCAAGTCTGGTATCCGGCATAAATCATCATGCGTTTACACTCTTTTATACGGCACGTTTGCATGTCGGATGACTTTCAAACCCGTCTGTAGTAAGTAATGCTTCATTAATATGGCCATACGCATTTGTGAGCATTGTTGTGGAGTTAAAATATGAAGCGAACCAGTTTCAGCTAAATAATTCACGGGCTCTTGAATTATATTTTTTTATCTCTTTCTCTTTGCCTTTTAACTGGTAGTAATCGCCACTGTATATATTAAGCTTGCACAAATCCGCCGGAGTGATGTCGGATGAATCCATAGCAGGCAATGCTCCGCCGGCTTCCAGACCGGCAACGACCAGTTCCGAGCAGAAAAATTTTGAAAAATCCTCTTTGATGTTGGGTTGGTGATGGATAAAGGTGTCAAACATCAATTCTGTTGCATCAGATAAGTCAAAAGGCTTGCCAGCCTGGTGGATCAGGAAGTCATAAAAAAATTTCAAATCCAGTTTTTTTCGGATTTCAGGGTTTAACGGCAGCCACCAGACATCCCCATCATAAGCATTAATAACCTGGCTGAGCCGGTTAATTTGTACGCCTAAAAAACCTTTATATTCTGTTGATTCAATGATTTGGTTAAAGATGCCTTCCTGAGGCGTGTTACCGATCATCAGTTTTGACTGCAAAATGACACCTGAATGGGACACGCAGGACCGGGTAATCCATTTGAAAATATCCGACATAAAACAGTTGCCGCCAAAAGCAATCACATCTCCCGGCTCCATCAGGCTGCGGATTTGATTGTATTCTGTTTTGTTCCAACCCATAATAAAAGCCTCCCATAATATTTTGTAGTTACCTGATGCAGTGTTACTTGAAGGGGTTTTATAATTTGAAATTACCGTTAGAATTTATTGTGCCAATTGTTTGAAGGGTGAAAAGTTTTCATATAAGTCCGTTAGAAGTTTTTCATTAATATAACCACGAGAATCTGTGAGCATTGTTGGATTAAAATAATCAGTATATCTGTTATCCACCGGGAAAGCAGGTTTGTATACTGAATCAAGGGGTTCAGTTGAGCCGATAAACGTCCGGTGATGTTTTTTGAAACCATTTGTAATGAAATTTGTTCCAAGGGTGCTTAGCTTGGGCGTACAAAGCAGAAGAGGACTGCTCATCAAAAACGGTAGGGCATTTAGCTTAAATTTTGTTTTATAAAGTTGATAAAATTTTTGGGCATGCCTGAAAATTTTTTTTCTATACCCGGTGAGGTGCTGAATCTGTTTAATAAAATCAACAACATCTGGAATTGGATCCAAAGGCTTTAACATTAACGTCGTGCTGTCCATATCCCGTAACTTGATATTCGGAAGCAGCAAATTATTGGATACACAATCATAGAAATATGGTGTTCTTAAAATGGGTATGCCAATCGATATATAAGAAGGCAAAGGGATTTCAGGTGTATCAAGAATAAATTCCAGTTCGTTTTTAAGCTCGGTGATTGTCCGGCTTGAAATATCCATGACAAGGCCGTAAGTGAATACAATGCCGGCGTTTAAACATTTTTTGATGGCATCGACTTGCGGCAGTCGGATATTCTGAAATTTTTTAAATTTGATGATCGATTTATCGTCAAAGCTTTCAACACCACTGAACAGGCCAAGGCATCCTGCCTCGCTAGCCTTTGTCAGGTTCTCGTCTGATAAAAATTCTTCTGATACGTTTGCTATCCAGTCTTTCAGATAACCTTGGTGTTTTAATTGTTTTAGCAACAGAAATTTGTCATCAAGGAGCTGGCTGTTTGTGCCGCCGAAATTGTTGTCAATAAAGATAATTTTGTTTTTCCTGCCAAGGGCCTGGAATTGCCGGCTCAGGTATTTGGTGTCATAGGACTGATATTCTCTGTTTTCCGATGTCAGGGAGCAGAAAGAACATTTATAATAACAGTTTCTGCTGGATTCGACATACCTGCCGAATTTCATCCAGTAGGTCAGGTCATAGCGAGGGATCACCCATCCGTTTTTAATTAAACTTTCGGAGACATATTCTTGTCCGAATACGTCTTCAATGACATCCTTGAGTTGTTCAACATCTCCGGTGCAGGCGTAATCAAAAAAAGGTTCTGAATAACACGGCAGGGCCCGGATTGCCGGCCCCCCGGCCACCACAATAGCCTTTGGGCTTTTTGTGCGCACATAGGCGGTAATATGCAGCATTCTGTCAAATGCGTTATTTAGGCCTGTTAAAACCAGCATGTCCGGAAAAGAGAGCAGCCGATCATTTTCCAGCGGACCGCTGTATTGTTCATTGTATAATTTGATTTCGCAAAGATTTGTAGAAAATGCGCCGGCAAGAAAGGCGGGTCCCATAGCCTGGGGAATTTTAGTCTGGCGTCGGACCGGATAGCGAAACTCGTCAAAGCAGCAGTTTACGATCAGTATCTTTTTTTTCATGAATTGTGATGTCTCCTTATGGTTTTTAAAAGAGTTAAGTCATTTAGTAAGACACCATCTTGTTCTAAGAAAAAAACTGAATTTATATATCATAAAAATAGGAAATAATAAATATAATAAAGAGATAGTGAACGTTTTATATAACATTTTGAAAATCCTTCCCATCAAGATTTGCACTGATTCACAGCAACTATCAGGCCGATTTAGGATTTAAGTTTATATTTATCGGGTTTGTAATTCTGAAGTCCTTTTTGCCAGGTAAGTGGGGAAAAGAACTTTTTAATTAAATTTAGTTCTAAGTTATATACTAATTGTCTTCTAAAATCATTTATCGAACTCAGTAAAAAAGCTTAAGGAGTATTATTTAAATATTTTCGGCAAATTATTTGTAAAAACTATTTGGTTTTATTCGCCTATATTTTAAAAATATATAAATAAAACAGTAAATTGTTTATACGGCGGTCATAAGATGCTGTTAATAAAACAAGATTTATAAGTTTAATAAAAAGGTTATTTAGTAAACAGTTGAGTTCATTGTGTTTATATTGATAATTAGTTTGTCACATTATTTCATTGACTTACAGGTTTGCGTATGGTAAATTTAAAGGTGCAAAATAAAAGATAAAAAAATAATTAGGTTCTACTTGTTTTTAATTGTAGTTGAGGCCGTTTGAGGAGCAGCCTTTTCAGGTTTGCCCCTTCTTTAAAGTTTTGGCTCAGGAAAGCGTGGCGCCGGTAAGCAAGTAGAAAAAGGAGAAGAGAGATGCAAACATTTTTTGAAAGTCCGCTGAGCTCCGTATTATCAAAGAATTATTTAACCCCGAAGAAGCTTGCCCATTATAAGCCGTATACACTTCGAAATTTTAGAGAAATTTCACAGATTCGCCGATTGTCCGCTGAACAGATTGAGGCAATCGAAGTTGTTGGAAGAGTATTTCCGTTTAAAACGAATAATTATGTTGTAAATGAATTGATTGATTGGGGGAATGTGCTGGATGATCCGATTTTTATTCTCAATTTTCCCCAAAAAGATATGCTCAATCCTGCTCAATACGAAACAATTGTGAATTTATTGAAGCGCAACGCCGGCAAAGAAGAGATTGACCGGGCTGCAATGAAAATACGGTTGGAGCTGAATCCCCATCCGGCCGGGCAGGAGAATAATATTCCGTCTCATAACGGTTTAAAATTAAAAGGAAGCCAGCATAAATACAAGGAAACAATTTTGTTTTTTCCCAGTCATGGGCAAACCTGCCATGCATATTGTACATTTTGTTTTCGGTGGCCGCAGTTTGTCGGTATGAATGATATCAAGTTTGCCATGCGCGAAACAAGTCTGCTGGTTAACTATATTCAGGATCATCCGGAAATAACCGATTTGATATTTACCGGCGGCGATCCCATGGTGATGAGTACAAAATTATTAGCCGCATACATCAATCCTGTTTTGAAAGCAAATATCCGGCATTTGAAGACGATCCGGATTGGCACCAAAGCGTTGAGCTACTGGCCGTATCGATTTTTAACCGATGATGATTCGGAAGAACTGCTGGATTTATTTAATAAAATAATTCGTTCCGGAAAACATTTATCCATTATGGCGCATTTTAATCATCCCCGGGAATTGGAACCGGAGGCAATGAAGGATGCGATAAAAAGAATACGGGAAACCGGCGCTGAGATCAGAACCCAGTCTCCGCTGTTAAAGCATATTAACGATGCGCCGGAATTGTGGGCCAGAATGTGGCAGGCCCAGGTGGAGCTGGGGTGTATTCCGTATTATATGTTTGTTGTCAGAGATACCGGCACGCATCAGTATTTTGAAGTTACCCTGGAAAAGGCCTGGCATGTGTTCCGGAACGCTTATCAGAAAGTCAGCGGACTGGCGCGAACGGTCAGGGGACCGAGCATGTCGGCAGATCCGGGAAAAATCCAGGTGCTGGGCATCAGTGAAATAAACGGGGAAAAAGTTTTTGTGCTGCGATTTCTGCAGGGAAGAAATCCGGATTGGGTGGGGATTCCCTTTTTTGCCGGATATGATAAAAATGCCAAATGGTTGAGTGATTTACGGCCGGCATTCAATAATGATCGTTTTTTCTTTGAAGAAAATCCATCATCAGCTGGCCGTTGATGATTTTGGTTTTGAATTAACCCCAAAATTGTGACCGGCACCGGTATTATTTTTTCTTATTTTCCGAAAAAAATATCGATGCCGGTATTTTTTTAATAAATACCACAAAAACAAGATACAGGGATGCGGATAGAATAATAATATCCCGGAAAATCGTGTCCATGTCAATGATATCCCCGGGCGCTGTTGAAAAGCATCCGCAGCTGATATCAAGTCCTCTTGCGATATTGAAAGAAAGGGCGGAAATAAAAGCAATTATTAACAAATTATACAAGATAACAGTTCCCTGCATCCAAATGCCCATGATCAGCAGTCCGCCGATAATAACCTCAAGCCATGGCAGGGTAATGGCAAATATATTGATGAGCATACCGGGAAGTAGTTGATAACTATATACAACCCCTGCAAATGCCGCAGTGTCCATAATTTTGGGGATTCCGGCGGCGATAAATATCGCACCGAGGATAAAACGGACGATGATGGATATCCTGTGGTGAATTTTTAACGAAGTTGGTATATTCATAATTTTTTTTCCCGCAGCCGGTTAAATTTTTTTTTGTTCCGAATTGGAAACCGCACAAAGCGGTTTCAAACTGAATTACCGGATGGTCAATGCCGAATTTGTGAAACAGTTGATGCCGTATTTTTTCCGATAAAATTTCAGTTTTACTGACCAGCTGGTTTTTTACAGTCAGGTGGCAGCTGAATGCAATTCCGGTGTTTCCGACATTCCAAGCATGCACAGGGAATGTGCGGATTCAATATCTGGCCGGGTTTCAAGAATATCTCTGAACCTCTGAAAGGTCAAGTCCTCTTGGCGTAGCGTTCATCAATATTGAAGCCCCTTTTCTGCCGATATGCAGAGCGATATATGAAATCAAAAGCCCTGCAAAATCACTAAAGTTATGGATGGCATCGGAAATCAGGGCCATACTATTGGACAAAAATCCCCCGATAATCTGTATCACGGGGATCAAAAAATTTAATGCCATCGTGAATAAAAGGCGGTGGCCAATCGTTTGTGTATCGTCTATGGCGTGATGGTGGCGGTGGATATGTCCCGGATGGGTGTTTTTTGAATTCGGGTGTTTTGCAGTGATGTCTATTCGCTTGGGCGTCATGAGTTTGTTATTATCGTTGTGCTTCCGGCAAGTCAACCGGCAGGTTATTCTGATTCCAAATCGTCCAGCCATTGACCAGCGCACGGACCTTTGCAAAACCGAGATCAGACAAAAATACTGCCAGTTTGTCGCTCAGCTCGCAAGTCACCCCATCACAGTAGGTAATGATATTTTTTTCAGGGGGAATATTTACAATCACGTCAAAACATTTTTCTTCAGCTTGATGCCAGGGCAGGCTGAGTGCTCCCCGAATATGCCCTTGCTTGTAAATTGATTCGGGACGCGCATCGATAAAAACAGCGTCGTTGTTGCTGAAAAGCGAGGCTGCTTCAGCAACAGAAATAGTTGATGTATATTCGGTAACGGTATTTTCTGAAATGTTTTCACTCCAGGAGCAAAACAGGGGAAGGGTGTTGGCACGGATCTGGTTGTAGCCAAGCGCGAAGCAGACCGTGATGACTATAATTACCGGAATTTGCCAGAGTGCTTTCATGGGTGTTGTTTTCATATCCATTGGGTTTATAAATTTTTAATCTGCAGTCCTTGTAACTACTCAGGTTATTTAGACAGAAGGTGTTTAGGCTGAAGGGCGTTCTGAATAGATCATTTTTCAAAAAGAGCACATTCCGTCTGTCCTCTCTTCAGCCTTCAGACGATCTACCTGAGCAGTCATCAACCATATTAATAAATATAAAATAATAAAAAAATATTGATGTCAAGTGCCACTCAATGTATTTTTTGATCGTTTATTCCATAGATGATTAAAGACCACAGTCATAACCGAAAAAAAAGCAATTGCAAAATAAATAGTCAACGGGAGAGGCAAATGAAAAATGCGGGCGAAAAATTCAGGCCGATATGGATTGATCACCAGTCCGATGCGGTGAAAGTTATTGATCAGCGAGCCCTGCCCCATGAACAAATTGATATGGAATTAAATTCCGTTAAACAGGTGATTTTCGCTATCAGGGAAATGGTTGTCAGAGGGGCTCCGCTTATCGGG
>JAJRPH010000055.1 GCA_024280875.1 Deltaproteobacteria bacterium
AGTACAAAAGTACGTCTATGCGCTCGGCGCCTCACATCTGCGGCACCCTGTGAATGCTTACACTTCATTGGTTGGAAGTGTATAAACAGTTGTACCCCCGTGAACGGGTACGATTTTTTTACAATCCCATTTAAAATATGATAGATTTTATACACGATTGACTTTAATTAAGAAACGGCCATGACCAAGGACTGAGAAAAACTCAGAAAACATCCGTGTATTCTTTTTCCACCAAAGGATGATGGCTTCGTAAAAAGTCCAAATTTTTTGTTGCGCTTCATCCTTTGTTTCTTCATGGTACGATAAGTACAAATTATCACTCAGGATTTGCGCGCCTCAAATTTGGAGCTTTTTTCTTTGCCATCGGAATCTGACTTTTTACGAGTGTATCAAGGATGGAATCAACACATTGATTTCAGAGAAAAAAATGGGACTATATCAGAAAAAAACCTGATACTGTAATGGGGGTCACATCATATATTCAGGGGAGGGTCTGCCGACAAAAATGGTTGCTATTCCAACCAGTCCAAAATCAGCCGATTCGCCGCAACCGTTTATTCAATCGGCGCTGCATGGAGTCTTTAACCTGTTTGGACTTGGAATTGATGACCGAGTAACTGTACCGGACATTTTTCCCCATAACATGCGGAGAATTTTTGATACTGGTTCGAAGCTTGTAACTGTTACTGGTGACTTTCTGTAACAAATGCGTTTCCTTACCGACCACACGTGCCTGACATTCCTTAATTGCATCCAAAAAAGACTCCCGGTCAGGCGGACAATCCGCAAAAGTCACGGCTTTGCCCATTTGAAAAAGGTTGTGTCCGTCACTTCCGCCAGTCATCGCTTTGCCCAGGTTAAACCCCAGTACCGCACATTGCAGATTCCATTTTTTCATATTCCCGGCATTTATTACCTCAACGCCGTCAACCATATCCATCAGGTGTGTCTGCTGTTCTTTTGTAAAAAACGGATTGCAGATACCGGTATATACCCCGCAATAAGGATGCGGAAAGATGATCAGGTTTTTGTACTTTCGAGCCCGTTTTATAATCTCATCCATTTTTAAAAAAATTGAAGACATCACATCTCTGGCCAAAAAGGGTTTGATATCTGTTTCATAAAACCTGACCAGCTCCTCTATAGAATAAAAATAAACAAGAATATGGGCTCCTTCTTTGGATGTTATCTCAATACCGGGAATGGTAAAAATATTCTTGAAATTTTCCAGCCGAACAGCCCCCCTGATGGCATTATGATCCGTTAGGGCAAGGCCAATGCCAAGCTTTCCAGCCCGTTTGGCGATACTTCGTACATAATTGAGCCCGTCGGAATAACGTGAGTGAAAATGCATGTCAACGACGGTATAATTTTGTGTCAGTTCGGAAAGTAAAGGCCTTTCAAACTCAACCCGGGTTGGTGTTGTCATTGAATCCTCATATCAATTCAATTCATAAAGGATCTCTGAACTAAATATTTTTTTATTTTTACCGATTTTTTCTTAAAAAAAAGTATTTCATCTTAAAAATAAGGTATTTCCAATTTATATAAAATCAAGAGCAGGAACACAATATGTTATTGGTGGTAAAAACAGAAAACCCCGGCTCAAAAAAACGAACCGGGGCTGTCTATTATTTATATTGCCAGACTATTTAAAGAGATTACAATCCTTCTATTGCTTCCGTCAATTCAGGAATGAATTCAAGGATGTCTGCTTCAATGCCAACATCAGCCACCTGGAAAATCGGTGCCTTGGCATTTTTATTGACCGCAACGATAAACGGATTTCCCTTGATACCGCCCAAATGCTGGAAGGACCCGCTGATTCCCATTGCCATATAGACCTTGGGCTTAACGGTCTGACCGGAAGTTCCAACCTGACGGGATTTTTCGAGCCATTTAGCGTCAACGATCGGTCTTGAGCAGGAAACATCCGCGCCCATGGCTTTGGCCAGATCAAAAACAATTTCAACATTGTCTTCATCTTCAATACCACGGCCAACAGATACCAGGATCTCAGACTTGGTAATGTCAACATCACCAGCTTCGGCTTCAACCACTTCAATAAATGTCCGTTTTACGCTTAAATCACCCGCATCACCGGATTTATCCACGACTTCACCACCGGCTTTGCTTTCATCCGGCTGGTAAACGCCAGGACGAATGTTTAAAACGGTGCCACCGGAAATATCACAGGTCACATGGGCACTGGCCATACCGGAAAATTCCTGGCGAACGATTTTTAGTGTTCCACCATCCGTACCTTCAATTTCAACGATGTCCGCGACAAAAGTAGAATCCATTTTTATGGAAAGTCCGGGTCCAAGATCCATTCCGAATGTATCGTGGGGCAACAGTACAATGCTGTCTCCCGGAAGCGTATTTACCAATGCTTTGCGAACAACTTCAGCGTTCGGGTAAGCCAGCGCGGCATTGTCAATTTTCCATACAGCATTATAAATAGCTGCCATTTCATTACAGACTTTATCCAGATCCGCGCCGCTTCCGGTAATAACAGCAGTTACCGGGGCATCCGGAGCGATTTTCTTTGCTGCAACAATCAGTTCCAAGGCGGAATCTTCGGCAACTCCATCAGCATGTTTGATATATGCAAAAACTTCGGCCATTATTTTAACCCTCCCTTGGCTTTTAAGTATTCAATAAGTTTTTCAATGATTTCCTCGGTGCTGCCCTCAAGCATTTCAGCGCCTTCGCCCATATCCGGCACAAAGTAATCCAGGCGTTTTACTTTCGCGGCATCCGCACCGACAGCACCGGCATCCATGCCGAGATCACCGGCCCCCAGTTCAGGAATATCAACTGATGCGACTTTTCGAATACCACGAATACCAACGTATCGGGGTTCATTGATACCGGTTTGAATAGACAGAACACAGGGAAGCTCAATTTCGTTCATTTCCTGGTTTCCACCTTCAATTTCACGACCGACTTTTAATTTTCCGTCGCCAGGCTCAATCAGGTTTACCAGAGATGCATAGGGGTAATCCATCAAGGCTGCCAGCATACCGCCGACCTGTGCTGCACCTTCATCCGCCTGAGCACCGGTCATGATCAGGTCATAATTGCCTTTTTCAACAGCAGCCTTTAAAATCGTTGCAATGCCCTTGCCATCGGAACCTTCAAACGCATCATCCGTCAGCAAAAGACCATTATTTGCACCCATGGCCATTTCACGTCTTAATACTTCTTCAGACTCATCATCACCGACCGTCACTACTGTGACGGAACCGCCGACCTTGTCCACGATCTGAATTGCTTCTTCAACCGCATAATTGTCCCATTCATTTACCGAGTAAACCAGATCATCTCTTTCGATGTCATTGCCATCGCTGTTAATTTCGATCTCGTTTTCCGAGGTATCTGGAACACGCTTAACACATACCAAAATCTCCATATCGTCCTCCAACCCTATCTGTTATTATTAAATTTACAGACGTTTATCGTCCATTAAATAAATACCAAAAAATTTGATTTCATCGGCAAAGTAGAAAAGTTCAAATTCAAGGCGCGTAAATCCTGAGTAATGATTCGTACTTAGTGTACTTTGAAGCAACGAAGGATGCAGCGCAACACTGAATTTGGGCTTTTTGCGAAGCCGTCATGTTTTAATTATCAATGTGAGCGACAATAAGTTCGCCCAGATCAATCGCTTCCATCTTTCCTTCCAGACCGGCAACCTTAATGGCATCTTCCATGTTCACCAGACAGAAAGGACATGCGGTCACAATCACACTGGCGCCGGCTTCCTGAGCCATCTTCACCCGGACAACACCCATTCTCTCTTCTTCTTCCGGTTCATAAAAAAGCATGAGCCCGCCACCGCTACAACAGAATGACCGGTCACGATTCTTTAACATCTCCACCCGATTGATACCGTCAATCGCATCAATAGCGTCTCTGGGATCTTCATACATGCCATTATGCCGTCCAAGATAACAGGGATCATGATAAGTGTAAACTTTCTCCTGTTCTTCCTCAGTCACGCCTTTAAGCTTGAGTCTGCCGGAAGCAACACCTTTAACAATCACCTGGCTGATATGTTCCACCGGCGGTATGTCCGTATATTCATTTTTCAAGGTATTATAGGCATGAGGGTCAGCGGTCACAATCTTTTTAACGCCTGATTTCTTAATCGCATTGATGTTGTGGTCCTTTAAGCTCTGGTAAAGCATTTCTTCACCAAACCGTTTGACTTCATTACCACTATCTTTTTCAGCCTTGCCTAAAATACCAAAATCAATGCCAGCAGAGCAGAGAATCTTTGATGTTGCCCTTGCCACTTCCTGCATCCGTTCATCAAAAGAACTCACAGAGTCAACAAAATACAATGTTTCTGCGGATGTTTTCTTATCAAGGATTTTAACTTCACAGTCTTCCAGTTCCTTGGTCCAATCCGCCCGCTTTTTTTCCATCTTGCCATAGGGGTTTCCACGCTTTTCAAGAGAGGACAAGGGTTTTTGCAATGTCTGGGGTACGTTTCCTTCGTCAACCATTCCCCGTCTCAAATCTACTATCTTATTAATATATTCGATGCCAATGGGGCATTCCTGTTCACACGCACCGCAGGTAGTGCAGGACCATATTTCATCTTCAGTATAAATATCACCAATAAGAGGTTCCTGGGCAATAAATTCACCTGACAGAGGAAAATGGGAAAAAGCATAATCCCTTGCTTTTATAGATATAAACCGAGGCGAAAGAGGCCGTTTCACTGTATTGGCCGGACACTGGTCAGAACATCTGCCACAGTCGGCGCAGGTATAGAAATCAAGAACATCCTTCCATGTAAAATCCGAAAACTTTTTCACACCAAAGGATTCCAGGTCATCGAGTTCTTCATCAGACACGCCATAACGGACTGGGCGCACATTCCCACGTTCGAGGCGCATAAAGTAAACATTGAACAAAGAGGTAATCACATGAAAATGTTTCCCCATGGGCAGAAAGCATAGAAAAAAGAAAAAAGTCAGGTCATGCACGTAATAGGAAATGATATGAAGGGTCTGGAGTGTTGCGGGTGAGGCATTTAAAAAAATATTCTTAAAAAGCCAGGCCAGTGTAAGCGGTGCCAGAAATGTCGCATGAAGACCTTTCTGAACTTCTGCTGCAACCAGACATGCTTCATAAAGGCTTTCGGAAATCATCAGAGTCCCGATGATCGCTAAAACAAAAATAGCTTCATTGGTATGATCATGACCATATGATTCCGGATAATGGTATCTGGCTGGACGGACAATCCCTCGTCGAATCGCAGCAATAACTACCGCAAAAAACACAGCGGTTGCCGCATAATCTTTGAAAAAATAATAAATATCACCAAGCGTGCCGCCCAGTCCCGGCATGATGAAATCACCGCTGATGCCCTTGATTACGAGTTCCGAGGATCGGACGGAGAGGATCAAAAAGCCGAAGAAAATAATCATATGCAGTACCCCCGCCAACATATAGCGCGGATGTCGGTACTGGCCCAGCCAGATCTTAAGTACATTAATAATTCGTTCCATAGGCCGGTCAAACCGGAAATCCGGATTGGCTTTCACTATCGGTTCCAGCCGTCTGGCTATAATATAGGTGAACAACCCCACGCCAACAATCGGTATCAACACTGAAAATAAAACAGTTGGAATAAAACCAAAAAGCTTAAACGACGCCGGAGAAATCAATACAGGTTCCATGATTTAATCCTTTTCTCCCTTTATCACAATTATAAAAATGATAAGAATCTTTCAAATTGTTGATTTTAAATAAACAGCACATTTATTTTTTAATATTAATATGAATGAACGTTCATCCGTAGTTGAAAAATAAAATTCAGTCAAGAAAAAATTATTACCGGAGACTTTCGAAAAGTGAAGAATATTAGCCGTCTGCCGGAAACAAATCAGGGGGCTTTAATGAAGCCCCCTGATCATATACTCACAAACACATCTAAAATGATCTAAAATTAACCGATAAAAGAGGCTTCATCAATTTCAATGGCAGCGCCATCGGTTGCCAGGATTGCATTCATTTTTCCAAGTGTAGCCGGTAAAACCGTATTGCAGAAGAACTGGGCACTCTTGAGCTGACCGGCATAAAACGGAATATCTTTTTTCTTTGCTTTTTCCAGTTTTTCCGCAGCAATTTTTGCTCTCCAAAGCAGCATCCATCCCATTACCACATCACCGGTGACTTCCATGAACGGGTAAGAGAAAGCAAAAGCGGTCAGGACTTTTTCTGACATGGCGGTTTTGCCCATATGCATGGCGACTTCACCCAGTTTGTTGAGGGCTTCTTCAAGTTTAACGGCATAATCTTTTATACTATCGATACCTTTGGCGGCGCCGGTGACGGCCATAATTTCACCCATGAGATCCATGACCAGTTTGCCTTTTTTCATACCGAGTTTTCTTCCCAAAAGGTCCATGGACTGGATACCGTTGGTTCCTTCATAAATCATGGTAATCCGGCAATCACGCATAAGCTGTTCCTGGGGATATTCTTTAATATATCCATATCCGCCGTAAACCTGCATTCCACCGTTACATACTTCAAAGGCCTTGTCCGTGACATACCCCTTGGCAATGGGGATCAGCAACTCGACCAGGTCATGGTATTTTTCTTTTTCTTTTTCGTCATCCGTTACCTCGGCCATGTCCTCACACCAGGCAACATAGTACAAAAGGCTTCTCATACCTTCCACATAGGCTTTCATGGTCAAAAGCTGACGACGAACGTCGGGATGATTGATAATGGCAACACCCGGAGCATCCGGATTCATAAACTCCAGCAAATTTTTGCCCTGGATTCTTTCTTTGGCATAATTGACCGCATTCATATAGGATGCGGTGGCACATGAATAACCCTGCATACCAACCAGCAAGCGGGCTTCATTCATCATCAGGAACATGGCGCGCATGCCTTTGTTCTCTTCACCCAGCAGGGTACCGATGCAGTTGCCTTTTTCGCCCATAGACATGGTACAGGTAGCATTGCCGTGGATGCCCATTTTTTCTTCAATACCTACACAGCTGATATCGTTGAATTCGCCCAGACTGCCATCTTTATTTACACGATATTTGGGAACGGCAAACAGTGAAATTCCTTTGGTGCCTGCCGGCGCGCCTTCAATACGGGCCAAAACCGGATGAATAATATTTTCAACCAGATCATGATCACCGCTGGATATAAAAATCTTCTGGCCGGTAATACTATAGGTGCCGTCGCCATTGGGAACCGCCTTGGTGGTCAACGCGCCGACATCGGAACCGGCTTCCGGTTCAGTTAAAAGCATGGTGCCGCCCCATTCACCGGTGAACATCTTTTTGAGATAAGTGGCTTTTTGTTCATCGGTGCCAAATGCTTCAACCAGCTTACCGGCGCCGTGGGTCAGGCCTGAATACATCATAAACGCATAATTGGCGCCATTAAAATATTCGGCAGCTGCCATGGTAACGGATCTCGGCATTCCCTGACCGCCATAATCCGGATCTTCCGTCATGGCTGTCCATTCGCCTTCGCATAACAGTTCGTAAGGTTTTCTGAAAATTTCAGGAACAAGGACCTTTCCGTTTTCAAATTTGCATCCTATTTCATCCCCTTCTTTCCGTGTTGGAAGGATTTCCTTGACTGCCAGGTTACGGGCTTCCGAAACGATCAGGTCAACCGTTTTCTTGTTGAATTCTGCATATTTCTCACTTTTGCTGAATTGATCAACGTTTAATTGCTCATGGAGGACAAAATCGATATCCCGTCGATCTGCAATTTGCTGTGCCATAATCTCGTTTCTCCTTTTTTAATTTTTTTAATAACTGTAATTATTGTTAAATTCTTATTAAATACTCTTAGTTTTTAACCCGATCCCCTTAAAATATAAATCAACAAGGGGGTCAGCCATTTCAACCAAATCATATCTGGCACCTGCGACCACCCAAGTATTAATCACTTCATTAACAGCCCCAAGGATAAACCGTTTAACCAGCCCGGATTGAAAATCCTTCCGAATACTGCCTTCTTTTTGTCCCTGGACAATAATGTCATCGATAATATCTAAGTACATCTTTGTGATGTCTTTAATATAGGCTTCATCAATATAACGGGCCTGCAGTGCTTCCCGCTGGAAAACAACAGCCATATTCGGATCCCGCTGGAATTCGCCAAGATGCCTTCGGATCAGATTTCTAAGTTTGCCTTCGGCATGATCGGCCTTTTCCACTTCACCTTTGAAACGATCAAACACCCGTCTGGTTTTATAACTGAAAAAGTTGAACAGGATATCGGCTTTATTCTTGAAGTATATATAGATAGTGCCGTCTGCGACACCGGCTTCACGGGCAACCTGAGAAATGGTTGCTTTATAGTACCCCTGTTCCGCAAAGACTTTTATGGCAGCATTGAGGATCTGATGATATTTATCATTATTGGTGTTATTTAAATTGCCCTGCTTTTTAATGACGCACCTCGTTGAAGAACTTTAAAAAATGAATGAACCTTCATTCAGTGAATGAAGGTTCATTCATTAGCAAGCATCTCAAGTGCTGTCAAGAAAAAAGTATATGTTCATAACTCATCATACCGGCTCATATCCTGAGTGATATATAACCGCTTTATTTAAATAGTAAAAATCCATATTCATGCCAAACAACATGCAAATCGTGTTTGAATTTTTAATTACCCGCAGGATGTTTTTTCCCATGGTCATGTATACGAATTCTTTTGAACTGCAACAAGCACAAAAATTATTTCTTAACCCGTTCCACATATTCCCCGGATCGTGTATCTATGCGTATCATCTCCCCTTCTTCAATAAACGGCGGAACCTGGACTTCATATCCGGTTTCAAGGGTTGCCGGTTTAGAACTGCCCGAAGCCGTGTCACCTTTAACCCATGGATCGGATTTTACAATTTTCAATTCTATAAAATTCGGCAAAGAAACGGCAATGGGCTGACCATCAAACAATAAAACATCACATACCGTATTTTCTTTTAAAAACTTGATGTCGTCCCCAATCTGTTCCTGATTTAAAAAAATCTGATCATAGGTGGATGAATTCATAAAGCAATACTGTTCGCCGTCATTATAGAGATATTCCATTGCCTGCTCTTCAAGGTCGGCGGGCTTAAATTTTTCACCAGATCGATAAGTCCGGTCGAACTGGGCGCCGGTGATCATATTTTTCAGTTTGCATTTATACAGCGCCTGCCCCTTTCCGGGCTTTACAAATTGAAATGCGATGATGACGTATGGATCTCCGTCGATTTCTATTTTACGGCCTTTTTTAAGATCGCCACTTTCATACATTCGAACACTCTCCTAAAAATTTTATTTTTATTGTGTCGTTTATTGGTATTTAACAGATATAGGCAAAAAACCGACCAAAGATCAAATTGATAAAACATTTCCCATCAAAATGCCGTACATGCCCGGCGCATCTCTGAAAGAAACTGTTTTGCTTTTGCCATATCTTTTTTGAACCTTAAGGGCATGCCGCCGGCATCACACTCATTAGTCAACGTACAACTGTCCACTCCTGCAGGCCGAACGGCTTTAATTCCCTGGTATACATTGCCCGGCGAGAGTCCTCCGGCCAGAATTACAGGGATTTGACTGGCTTCAACCAGCCGGGCCGCAGATTTCCAGTCACAGGTTTTCCCGGTAATCCCGACAAAACCGTCCACCGGCTGATCATCATTTCCTGCCGGACAGACAATCAACGTGTCGGTTAAGAAATAATCACTGACCGGTTCAAAAATCCTTGCCAATTCCAGAAACGGTATACTATCACCCAAATTATTATTCGGGATGGGGATTGTCCGCATTATTTTAATTTCAGGGAATTTTTTTTTGATTTGGACTTGCAACTGAACCAGGGCTCTGCAATTTATTCCCGGCATATCCTGTGCCTGACTGTCAATCAATATTTCGCAAAAATGGACAATATCCGGGCGGTAGTATTCTAAAGACGCGAAAACAAGATCCGGTTCACTGTACAAAAGAATAAGACTGCTTTTCGCTTCTGTCTGGGCGACTAAGTCAAGTGTTTCTTTTATCCCTGCCTGCTTCCAGTCCCGGGCGGAAACGATAACGCTTCCGACATGATCAACGCCGATTTGTACCATCAGTTCGGCTTCTTCCTGTGTCTGAATCTCATAAATCTGTGAAATTATTTTTTTCATTTTATTTTAAAGCAATAGAGGTAC
Organism: Deltaproteobacteria bacterium; assembly: GCA_024280875.1. GTDB lineage: Bacteria > Desulfobacterota > Desulfobacteria > Desulfobacterales > Desulfosalsimonadaceae > SURF-3. The sequence continues at coordinate 10,202 of JAJRPH010000055.1, forward strand.
GAAATTTGAGTTGACATTTGCGGTTTGCTTTAACATATTCATTTTATTTAATCAAACGCTTTAATGAATCTAATAATTCAAAATAGTTAATAAATCATTTCATTGAATAAAAAAGCCATAAAGGACATATATGATCGTCGTTATAGATTTTGGTTCCCAATATAATCAGTTGATCGCTCGCCGGGTCAGAGAGTGTCGGGTTTACTGCCAGATAGAACCGCCCAGTGTTGGTATTGAAACCATTAAATCGCTGAAACCGGACGGTATTATCCTTTCCGGGGGCCCATCCAGTATTTATGATAAAAACAGCCCAAAAATTGACACTGCCATATTTAATATGGGTATTCCGGTACTGGGCATCTGTTACGGCATGCAGTTTATGATCGATGCACTGGGTGGAACCGTAAAAAAAGCTGCCAAACGCGAATACGGGTTTGCCGAGCTGAATGTCAAGGCGCCGGAAAGCCTGTTTGAAAAAATCGACAAGACAACCACCTGCTGGATGAGTCACGGTGATTCTATCAGCAAACTGCCGCAGGGATTTTCCATCACGGCCGCAACAGACAATACGCGTGTTGCGGCAGCGATGAATATAAAAAAGAACCTGTTCGGCCTTCAGTTCCATCCGGAAGTGGAACACACGCCCAAAGGCAAGCAGGTACTTCGCAATTTCTTGTTTAACGTGTGCGGCTGCAAACGCAACTGGACAATGAAAGCGTTTGCCAGGGAATCCATCCAGCAAATACAGGAAACCGTGGGGGATAAAAAAGTCATCCTCGGCTTAAGCGGCGGCGTTGATTCATCCGTCACTGCCGTGTTGATACACCAGGCCATCGGCAACCACCTGACCTGTATCTTTGTTGATAACGGTCTGCTCAGGTTGAATGAAGCGGCAAAATTAAAAGTCATTTTAAAGCAACATTTAAAAATCAACATAAGGTTTGTCAACACGTCCAAACTGTTTTTAAATCCGCTTAAAGGCGTCACTGATCCGGAAAAGAAACGAAAAATTGTCGGTAAAATTTTCATGGATGTTTTTGAGGCAGAAGCTAAAAAAATCAAAGGGGCTGACTTTCTGGCACAAGGCACTCTCTATCCGGATATCATTGAATCCCAATCAGCTTTTGGTGGTCCGACTTCCATTATTAAATCTCATCATAATGTGGGCGGGCTCCCCAAAAAAATGAAATTAAAACTGATTGAGCCCTTAAAATACTTATTTAAGGATGAGGTGCGAAAACTCGGCGCAACTCTTGGCATGCCGGAAGAACTGATATGGCGGCAACCATTTCCGGGGCCGGGTCTCAGCATTCGCATAATTGGCGAGATCACCAAACAGCGCTTGACTGTTTTACGAAAAGTCGATGATATCCTGATCCAGGAAATCAAAGCCAACGGATATTATAAAAAATTATGGCAATCGTTTGCTGTCCTTCTTCCGATTAAAAGTGTCGGGGTCATGGGAGATAAACGAACCTATGAAAATATTATCGCCATAAGAGCCGTCACCAGCAAAGATGCTATGACAGCAGACTGGGCAAGACTGCCACACAAACTACTTGCTAAAATTTCAAACCGGATCATCAATGAAGTGAACGGCGTTAACCGTGTGGCCTACGATATCAGTTCAAAACCGCCCAGCACCATTGAATGGGAATAGCATCATATAATGGATAATAACAGAGAATTCAAAATTGACCTACATGCCAGCGATCCGAATGATGATCTCGACCGCACCGTCGAATTCGACACACAAGCAAAACAATCGACCAAAGCATCGATCCTGTTTGTTGTGTCTGTGTTTATAGTTTTAGGCGGTATTCTTTTTTTTCTTTATTATAATTTAAACAGTAAAATTCAAACCATCAATACCCAAGGATCTGAAGGTATTGCCAGCCTATCAATTGATCTCAATAATAAATTATCTGAATTCTCACAGCAGTTTTCCGAGCAACAGGAACTCTCGCAGACGCTGGTATCAGACTTGGATGCCCAACTGAAAAAATTGAATTCGTCGATCTCCGCCATCAAGACCGGTAAACTGGATAAGAAAGACATGGAGGCTGCAATTAAAGTAATACAATACGATCTTGCGCCTTTGCAGGAATCAATTAATAACTTCAATGAACAGCTCACCGGCATTGCTGATGAAACAAAAAAAATAACTGTGAATCTGAATAAAGTGCAGACCGGCGTGCTTAACAATAAAAAGGAAATCCGTACCCTTGACGCGACGCATATTGACCGGGTTTCTTTTGAAAAGGAACTGAAAAAAGAAAGAGAGTTCAACCAGCAGAACATGGCCCATGCGTCGGAAGCATTATTCAGCGAAATCGCAACACTTCACCAACGCATCGACGACCTGAAAAAGAAACTGGACCAAACGAATATTCTATCTCCCAAAAAAAAATCCAATAAAATAAAATCGCCATCAAATAACATCTCTGTTCCCAAACCGGGTGAGATAATTGAACAGGAAATCAAATAGTGCCCAATCGAAAACCACCAATTTTCGCTTAAACACTAAATAGTCCAAATCCGTTTTTAAATGAATGCAGATAGTTTAAAATCCATACTGAATTCGGTCTTAACCGGTAAGACTTCTATTGATGAAGCAATTACATCATTAAAGCATCTGTCGGTTGAAGATATCGGATACGCCCATATCGACAATCACCGGTCTTTGCGAAAAGGGTTTCCCGAAGTCATTTTCGGCCAGAACAAAACCATCGACCAGATTATTGGCATTATGGAGGCAATGATTATATGGGAAAAAATAATCCTGGTGACACGCATAGAAGAAAATAAGGCTAATGCCGTAATCTCAAAATTTCCCGGCGCAAAATATCACAAAGATGCGAAAATGATATGTCTTTCAGAAGGCACCATACCGGTCTCCGGAAAAGGCAATATCCTGGTCATTTCTGCCGGCACCTCGGATATTCCGGTAGCAAAAGAAGCCTATTTAACCGCCAAAGCCATGGGCAACCTGGTTGAAGCCATTTATGATGTAGGAGTGGCCGGAATTCACCGGTTGTTCGAGCACAAAGAAAAAATTGAGGATGCAAGCGTACTGATTGTTGTGGCCGGCATGGAAGGCGCGCTACCCAGTGTTGTGGCCGGTTTGGTGGATCGGCCGGTTATTGCTGTGCCGACCAGTGTCGGTTATGGAACCAGTTTCAGCGGATTAACCGCCCTATTTTCGATGCTCAACAGTTGCAGCTCAAACATTGCTGTGGTAAACATCGATAACGGTTTCGGCGCGGGGTATATGGCGTCCATGATTAATCGTGTATAAAAAAAAGCCCCGTACCTGAAAGTTCAGGAACGGGGCTTTTATAAAAGATTTTTCGGCGGCGACCTACTCTCCCACACAGCTGCCCGTGCAGTACCATCGGCGCTAAAGGGCTTAACTTC
>JAJRPH010000056.1 GCA_024280875.1 Deltaproteobacteria bacterium
AAAAGTCAGATTCCGATGGCAAAGAAAAAAGCTCCAAATTTGAGGCGCGCAAATCCTGAGTGATGATTTGTACTTAGCGTACCATGAAGAAACGAAAGATGAAGCGCAACAAAGAATTTGGACTTTTTACGAAGCCATCAACCTTAACAAAGGACACTGTGGTTAGTTATCCTGAACTGTCCGCCGGTGAATATGTCAAAATTACCGTAAGCGACACTGGCCCCGGAATAGATCCTGAAATCATCGACAGAATCTTTGATCCCTATTTTACAACAAAGGAAGTCGGCAAAGGCTCGGGCATGGGACTGGCTATTGTTCTCGGTATCGTCAAAAACCATGACGGCGCCATTACCGTGAACAGCCCACCCGGGAAAGGCGCCACTTTCACTATGCTTTTCCCAATGGTTGATGAAAAACCTGTGATAGAAACGAAAACTTTGGATGAAATTCCTCTGGGCAGAGAAACCATACTTTTTGTTGATGATGAAAAATCCATTGTGGATATGACCGGACAAATATTGGAGCGATTGGGGTATACGGTTGAAACCAAACTAAACCCTGTTGATGCATTGGCGCTATTTCAGTTAAAGCTCGATGAGTTTGATCTGGTCATCACCGACATGACCATGCCGCAGATGACCGGCGTTAAGTTATCTGAAAAGCTAATGAAAATTCGCGCCAATGTTCCGGTTATTATCTGTACGGGCCACAGCCACCTTATTGATGAAGAAAAGGCCAAAAAATTGGGTATTGCCGCCTATGTCATAAAACTCATTATGATGAAAGACATTGCCAAAACCATTCGGAGGGTGCTGGATGATAAAATAAGCTTTGGTCAAAAATTATCCGATAATTGAATTCACGATGGGGGTCGGGGTAAAAAATGGGCACTTTGAAGTCAAGCCATTGTATTCAGGGGACTGAACTTATACCCTACACCGTACACCGTTTGAATCATCTTTTGACCGGGAAGCTGTTGATCGATCTTTTTTCTTAAATTTTTAATATGGCTGTCAATGGTCCGGTCATATCCTTCAAAATTATACCCCTGGACCATTGAAATCAGATCATTTCTTGAAAAAACCCGATCCGGCTGTTCCATAAAAACCGTTAGCAGTTCAAATTCGCTGTTTGTCAAAGAAAGCTCTTTGTTGTTGATGGTAACCTGGTGCTTTATGCGATCCAAAACAATCGGCCCGGAGAGCAGCTGATCCGAAAGCGGTTCCGGCTGTGTTCGTCTCAACACTGCTTTCACACGTGCAACCACTTCCCGGGGGGAAAACGGTTTGCAGATATAATCATCAGCACCCAGTTCCAGACCGATCAGCCGGTCAAGTTCTTCCACCTTTGCAGTAAGCATGATGATGGGGACGGTTGAAAATTTTCGGATTTCTTTACAGATTTCCATGCCGTCTTTGCCCGGCAGCATAATATCCAATATAATCAAGTTCGGCATTGATTTTTGAATTTGCGGAATCACATCATTCCCATGGGCAAGCAGAGTCGCCTGATATCCGGAATTCTCGAGATAATCCTTCACAATCCGGGCAATTTTAGGTTCATCTTCCACGACCAGAATCTGTTTTGTTGGCATGATCTTTCCTATAAATTGAAAATTCCTAAATTATCCCTTAACCATGCACGAGTCGAAAAATTTCATATGCAAGGCATTTAATGGCGAAGCCATAGTGAACTATTGCAAATCATTAATAACGCAGCAGATGAAAGCTTCCGGCTTGTGCTTTTGTGCCGGGGCAATTGAATTCTTATCCGCAATCCGCCGGATTCTGCATTTTCAGCCCAAATTTTGCCCTGATGGGCTTCTATGATGCTTTTACAAATTGACAATCCCAATCCGCTGCCGCCTTTTTCCCGGGTTCTTGCGCTATCGGTCCGGTACAGTCGGTCAAATAAACGATTGAGCGATTCTTCAGCAACCCCCGGGCCGGTATCTTCGACAACTATTTTTATATGATCTTTTGTAGCTTTACTCCCGACAGTTAATGTTCCCGGAGAGGCTGTATATCTCATTGTATTTTCAAAAATATTACTAAAGACCTGGGTCAGCTTATCGACATCTCCAAGAATAATCATCGAATCATAATTTTGAAAATCAGTTCGGATATTGATTTGACGATCATCAAACCGCGCCTTAAATCGTTGGATGACCCCTTCTATCACCTGGACCGGATTAACCGGTGTGTGCTTCATTTCAATAATCCCGCTTTCCGTTTTTGCTATCAAACTCAAGTCATTGACAATTTTAGACAGAGCCATTACTTCTGCATGCAAAGAATCAATGGTTTGAGAATTGATTTCACGGATTCCGTCCTGGAGCGCTTCGATTTCACCCCGTAAAACCGCAAGGGGTGTTCTCAGTTCATGGGCAATATCGGTCAGCCACTGACGGCGGACGTTTTCATAACTTTGAAGCGTTTGCGCCATGGCATTAAAATCTTCCGCCAGCTGGCCGAGTTCATCGTTTGATACCACCGTGATTCGTTTGTCAAACCGCCGGCTTCGAATGGCTTTGGTCCCTTCCGCGATTTTCCTTACCGGTGACGTAAGATGCCGGGAAAAAATAACAGAGATAACAACTGCCATCATCAGCACAATTGCTCCGATCATATAAAATGCCCGTGACTGACGTTTTAAAAATGAAATATCCGTCGGGCTCATAGTCTGCCGTTCTTTTTTTAATCCCACCCATCCAATGACCTGACTGTCCATCGTAATCTGCCTGAATACCTGTTCGGACAATAACGGGTTTCCAATGACAATCTGTTTTTGCGAATCAAAAAGAGACAACCGGCTGGCCATCGAAGACAATCCCGGCACCCTGTGAGGAGGCATAGGCTTTAGTCTCCTGTCCCTGCCCTCTCCGTCATCTCTGTTTCTGGCATATCTATCTCTGGCCTCTCTGTCTCTGGCATATTCATTTCCGGGAGGATTAGCCAACCACGGCCGTCTTTCATTATCCCGGTTCGTTTGGTTCGGATAATCTGAAAGCCGTTCGTAAAAATCATTTTCGGGGGGGGGGGGGGAGATGGAATTCACTGGCGGGGAAATATCTGTTTACCATATCATGCCAGCGGCGGAGATTTTTTCTGAACTTCTCCCAGCTATCACTTTTTTGGTATTCCAGGGATAACACTTGTGCCAGACCGTCAAGAGAATCCAGTTCCTGCTGCACCACATAATCTGAAAAATTACGATACACAAAAAACTGCATGGCCACACCCATCAGAATAACAACTGATAATGATGTCACCAGCAGCAACAGTAAAAATTTTAAAAACAACCTGGATTTCATAGGTCTCGCTCGGATCTGTCCCATAAATATTTGATTTCAGATAAAAATAAACCAAATACAAATCTATTGCAACTCGTTAACGCTTTCTCCACAGCAATCCCATATTTTCTCCATAATTTCTCCATAATTTACCCATATTGTATAAATCAGATCGACAACAGTTCCCCAAAAAAGGAGGAAGATATGAGAAGAAAGCATCTGACAATATTATTGTTCACAACCATATTGCTGGCAGCAGCAACCATTGTGATAGCCAATCCTGGCAAGGGTATGAGGCATCAACAGAGAAATGAATTCAATCCACTGACCCAGATCGATTTGAGTACCGAACAAGCAGAAAAAATCAGGAAACTTCGCATAGCCCATGAAGAATCGATTGCCCCGATAAAACTTCAGGAATATCAGATAAAAGCTGAGCTTGATATTTTCTGGCTTCAATTAACGCCGGACGTGGAAAAGATCAAATCCGCCCAGAAAAAGATTCACGACATTCGATTCCAGATTCTTGAAAAAGAAACTGATTTTCAACTTGCCATGCGTAAAATATTAACAAAAGATCAGCTTTCCCGATTTTTAGCTTTGGGCGGTGACAGATATCATGGTCCTGATAAGTTCAATCATCGCCCGCCCCGCCCGCAACAACCCAAAATGCATTAACCCAAAAGACATGAAAAGGAGAAACAAAATGAAACAAACTTTTTACAAACACATCATCCTCATCATTGTGTTTATAATAGCTGGTTTGTTCCATGTCACCGAACCTTACGCTGAAACAACAGAAAATGAGACTGGATATTCAAGATCATATCAAACCGATAATGACGGCATTCAAAATCAGAGGCATCTGCGTCCGCCTCTGGAGGCGTACAGCGCCTGTGAAGGTAAAAATGCCGGTGATACGGCAGAATTTGTAAGTCCGCGCGGGGATACAGTAACAGGAACCTGCGAGCAGGAACGCGATGGCGACCAACTTTTCCTTCGACCTGATCATCCCCCCAAAGGAGATTCCGGCGGCCGACCGATGTCCAACGACCGCGATTAATCCGGTAGCGGCCCTGTTGAAGAATATGTGAATAAATACCATACGAAATAGTTTATTTTTGTTCGTGTTCTTTACAATGACAAAATTTCAACAATAAGAAAGGATATTATGAAAACAGGAATAAATGTATTCAGATTTTGTTACCCCGTTATTACACTTTGCGTAATGCTTGTATTTGGAATGATGCTATCCGGTTGTAACGAGAGTGATGACAATGATATCAATCCAAGCGAAACAGTCGAAACGACAGTCTGGTACATGGACGCCGACGGGGATGGATACGGCGATGCGGGCGTTTCCATGCAGGCAGCGACGCAGCCGTCCGGTTATGTATCGGACAACACCGATTGCGATGACAATAACGCTGATATCCATCCGGCAGCAACGGAAATATGCGGGGATGGGACTGACCAGGATTGTGACGAAACCGATCCGGCCTGTGCCACCGAGATGTATTACAAAGACACTGACAAAGACGGATATTCCGACGGCACGACCCTGGAATCCACTGAACAACCTGCCGGTTACTATGAATCCGCCGAATTGACATCGACCTGGGGTGATTGTGACGATACCAACGCGAAAGTTAACCCGGAGGCGGTTGAAATTTGCAATGACGGCACGGACAATGACTGTAACGGAGATATTGATTGCAATGACATAGCATGCGCGGATGATATCGCCTGCGGCATCGATGATACTTCTCAAAACACATTACCCTATCCGATTGTGGATACCGGTCAGACGTCCTGCTATGACAACAGCGGCAAAATCACATCTCCTCAATCCGGTGAAGCATTCCACGGCCAGGATGCGCAGTATACCGGAAATGCCTCCAGTTACACGAACAATGGCGACGGCACTGTCACGGACAACAATACCGGTCTGATGTGGCAGCAGGACCCTGGCGACAAGATGACCTATGATGAAGCAGTTTCAAGCGCTGCATCATTTGATCTTGCAGATTACGAAGACTGGCGGCTACCGACGGTCAAAGAACTTTATTCCCTGATGTTGTTTAGCGGTATGGACCCCAGCGGTCTGGAAGGCAATGACACATCCGGTTTAATACCGTTTATTGACACAGACTATTTCGATTTTGAGTATGGAGATCCCACGGCCGGTGAACGTATCATCGACTCACAGTGGGCGACCAGCACTCAGTACGTAAACACCACCATGGATGGTAACGCTACCATGTTTGGCGTCAACTTTGCGGACGGCCGCATTAAGGGGTATCCTATAGAAAACAAAACATACTTTGTCATATATGTCAGAGGGAATACCGACTATGGCGTCAATGATTTTGTGGATGACGGCGACGGAACCGTTACGGATAATGCCACAGGACTCATGTGGATGCAGCAGGATAGCGGGTACTTTGCCGCAGGAGATGATAATGACGGTGCTCTAAACTGGGAACAGGCCCTTGAGTGGGCGGAGACTCTCGAATATGCCGGATACGCGGACTGGCGCCTGCCGAACGCAAAAGAACTTCAAAGCATTGTAGACTATACCCGGTCACCTGTTACAAGTAATTCAGCGGCCATTGATCCGGTATTTTCCACATCCGTCATCATTGATGAAGGCGGTAACACCAATTATCCGTTCTACTGGAATTCCACCACCCATGCGAATATGCATAATGGCGCAAATGCCATCTACGTTGCTTTTGGCGAGGCATTGGGATGGATGCAGAGCCCGTTCGGGGACTACACATTAATGGATGTTCACGGCGCCGGCGCCCAGCGTAGTGATCCCAAAATCGGCGACCCGGCGAATTATCCTTACGACCATGGCCCCCAGGGGGATGTGATCCGGATTTATAATTATGTAAGGTGTGTTCGAGACGCTGATATGGACACAGAACAATCTCAGGATGATGATTCCGACGATGTGTTCGACGGTTATATGTTGCTGGCACCATTGCAATCTTATGCCACCTACCTGGTGGATACCGATGAATCGGTTGCCCATACATGGACCAGCAAATATACTCCCGGCAATTCAGCATATCTGCTGGAAGACGGAACTCTGCTTCGAACCGGCAAGGTCTCAAACGGTAACAGGTTTGTCAATACAGGTGGCGTCGGCGGAATTGTTGAAAAACTTGACTGGAACAGCAACGTTACATGGCGTTTTGAATATGCAACCGATGATTCCTGTCTTCATCATGATGTGGAAGAACTTCCTAACGGTAATATTCTAATGATCGCGTGGGAGTATAAAACTTCTGCTGAAGCCGAGGCAGCCGGTCGAAATTCGAATCTGCTTGCCGATGATGAGTTGTGGCCTGATAAGATCATAGAGGTCAATCCCGGCACCAACGACATTGTCTGGGCATGGTATGGCTGGGATCATCTCATTCAGGATCATGATGCGACAAAGGTAAATTATGGGACAGTCTCAGACCACCCGGAACTTATCGATATTAACTATGTTGATAATCCACGCGGAAAGGCGGACTGGAATCATATGAATTCCGCGGATTATAATGAAGCGCTTGACCAGATCATTGTCTCCGTACATGGATTTAACGAGTTCTGGGTGATCGATCACAGCACGACAACAACCGAAGCCGCCTCCCATTCCGGTGGGATCTATGACAAGGGCGGTGATATTCTGTACCGATGGGGGAATTCTGCAGCATATGGCGCAACGGGTGTTCAGGAATTTTATGGACAGCATGACGCCCATTGGATACCACCCGGCTTACCCGGAGCAGGAAATATCCTTGTGTTTAATAACGGGCAGGGAAGGCCTGAAGGGAACTATTCAACGGTCGAAGAAATTGTTCCGGATATCAAACCGGATGGCTCCTATCCAATAACCGTCGGTCAGTCCTTTGGTCCGTCATCATCGGAATGGATATATACGGCGCCGACTCCTACGAATTTTTATGGTCAGAATATTTCCGGAGCCCAGCGTTTACCAAACGGGAATACTTTAATTTGTGAAGGCCCTGACGGTTACATCTTTGAAATAACTCCTGACGGCAGTGTTGTATGGACGTATCAAAACACTGATGGCATGCCCGTATTCAGGGCGTACAAATACCCCTATGACTATTCAGGCCTGTTACAGCTTTAGAATGGGATCTGCCTCCGGTCAAAAGGTCTGACTCGGAACCGATATACGAACCGACTAATAGTCCCGCTTTATCGGACCCTTTCACAATGTCGGTGACCAGGTCTTCATATAATGACGGAATTCCCTGAAAATCTGCTCCACCATGATCTTGGTAAGGCTCAATCATTGAAACTTATTTTCTGCAATCGCAGGCGCAACATCTTCTAACCGGTCTGCTCCGTTGATGAATTAACCGAGGCTGATGCTATTATCTTCGAGACCCCGACCCGGTTCGGGAATATGTGCGGTCAGATGCGCCAGTTCCTCGACGCCACCGGGCAGCTGTGGGCGGAAGGGCAGCTTGTGGGAAAAGTCGGCAGTGTGTTCACCAGCACCGCGACCCAGCATGGCGGCCAGGAATCGACCATACTCAGTTTTCATACTTCCCTGCTCCATCATGGAATGGTGATCGTTGGGCTGCCGTATGCTTTCCAGGGCCAGATGCGGATCGACGAAATTACCGGTGGTTCTCCTTATGGTGCCTCGACCATTGCCGGCGGCAAGGGAAAACACGTGGCGGCCATTACCGCCCGGCTCGCCGGTTAATTTCGCACTCATTTGCTTTTTACAATATTTTAATACGATTCAAAGATATCTTGGGAATCGGATGGACAGTATACCTATTTCGCCCAGAAATAAGTAAAATGTCCCCCGAATTCCTGTTGTTCGCTGGTTTCTCAGGTACTATGTTGTTGTCCGACTTCCGTGAACCGTTCGTGCCAGGGGTACAGAATTTCTCTTTCACTGGCCGTTCCTCTTTACCTGAAGGTTCGAGGAAAATTCACGGATCTCCCGATTCCCGTGTAAAAAATGTCCATGCATGCAAGGTTCTAAGACTCCGCCGGGCCGTTCTGTGACTCGCATATCGCCACAGCGCGTGTTGCCTTCCCCATCGGACCACGTGGTCGGCACCCGAGAGCTGGTGATTTCGGAGCTCAATAGCCCGCCTGCGCTTCCCTCTGTCAACGCTTCAGCCATTACATTACTGCAATTGCCGCATGACTCGAGGCTGATGTGATTTGCTAAATCTTCCACCATAAGACTCTTTCATTCTCTATCTTTTACCGGTTTTCATCGGCGCTTTCGGCCCGACCCCAGGCCCCGACCCAGGCCCCACTTAAGCAATCCCCCAGGCCCTTACGGGTACCCGGCAACCAAGGCTAAATTTGATTAATTTATTTTTCATGCTTAAATTTTGAGAAATTGTTACCTGAATTTTGCACAAAACTCTCCGCCAGCAGCATGTGCCGTTAAAATTTATCTTTCATAATTCTGGTGAGGTCGCATTTGTCTTTCGTTTTTGCCCCTCATATTTGTCCCTATGATAAATCCATTGCGTTGCTCCGT
>JAJRPH010000057.1 GCA_024280875.1 Deltaproteobacteria bacterium
CAACATAACCGTTTTCACCGGCATAGCCCAGTAAACCGATTACTTCCGGATGCGCGCAGTCGCCGACAATAATAACCGCATACCCCTGCTTTGAATGTTTGGCTATAATCGACTGGACCTTGATGACTTTGGGACACGTGGCATCAATGACGTTAAACCCAGCTTTTCGCAACTTTTCACGATCTTCAGGAGGGACGCCGTGGGCTCTGATCAGAACAGTGCCGGAACCTTTTTCCGGAATCTGCCTGATAACGGATATTCCTTTTTGCTCAAGGATATTCAAAACCTGGGGATTATGGATAAGGGGGCCATAGGTGCATATGGGGCCACCTGTCCGGTTGGATGCGTCTAAAGCCAACTCAACCGCCCGGCGGACGCCCATACAAAAACCGGCTGTTTTGGCGATTGTAATTTTCATTTATGATTTTGTTAAAAAAATCTTATGATCCACTAGAGACAGAGAGTGAATCGTCCCTTTGATAAATTTCTGTTCACCAAAAATATTAATCAGTTTGTACCCGTCATCTTCGGGTTCAACACTGTCAACCGCTTCCATAATCAATTCCTGGTTATCTCCATCAATTATATACGCACTGGCTTCACACATTTTCTTACTTCCTTATATTACGATAATTGTTTAAATGTTTTTCTATTAATTCATCAATCAGGTGCGGCAGCGGTATGGCTGCCGTGCCGACAATCTCTGCATTCTCCTGGGATAGCGGCAGCAAAATTTTTTTGGCAGGGCACGATGATATGGATTCAGCCATTTTAGGCGTCACCTCACCCATCATGGAGTTTGCCATCACAATTCCGATAGGCCCGATGATCAGGTCCACCTGCCGGACAGTCCGCATAATGGCATTTTCACCCGATGCCCCGCGATTGGCTTTTGCTTTCAACATCTGTGATGTTGCAATGGCGTTTGTTCCCAGAGCGATGATATCCAAAGACTCATCAAATTTTTCCCTGAGCTTTTTAATGATAGCGGCACCAATACCCCCGCCCTGTCCGTCGATAATACAAATTTTTATCATAATTCCTTACCTAATGGCAAAGAAAAAAGATTCAAGTTCAAGGCGTGCAAATCCTGAGGAACGAGGCGTACGAATGTACGTTGAGTGACGAAGGATGCAGTGCAACGCAGAAATTGAACTTTTTGCGAAGCCATCATTATAATTTTTTCAGCCGTTTCTTGTTCAACCGTTTTTTCTTTGGCAGCCGTTTAGACGGGCCTTTTTTTTTAGTGGTCGGCACCCATCCGTCATCTACTCCCGATTCCGGGTCAATCCCTTTTAAATCCATAAATGCCGCCATCTCCATTTTTTCTTCAAATTCAACGGCACCGATCGTAGCCGCTCCCTGTGATGCGGAAAAGTCAGCCACCTCCCGATCAGAACTCACCACAAGGGCTCTTTGTTTCTCCAGGGCGGCCATGCGCTTAATTACCGCATCAGCAGTTTCCCCATGACGTGAAAATTTTATCAAAATGCCTTTTTCACGATCCCTGTTTTCAAAAAAAGAAAGTTCCCCTGTGCCGTCAAACACCACTGTAATCTTATGGCCTTTCAACCGTTTGTAAGCAGCAAGTTTATCGACAAGAATTTCACGGCCCAGCTGTAAATCCTGACGATCCAATGGCCCCATGACTAGAGATTGGCGAATAACGTTGTAGCCATCAACAATAATATGAACAGACATATTTAATCAGATTTAAACAGGCCCAGCAACCGGTCAAGATCATCGTTGCCGTAGAATTCAATTTCAACTTTGCCTTTTTGCCCCCGCCTTTTTATCATCACTTTGGTGCCGAAATGCCGGGCCAGATCTTCTTCAATGGTTGAAAAATAAATATCTTCCGGCCGCTTTGGCGGTTTATGGGCACTCTGCTTTTCCGAATTTAACCGCTGGATCAGGGCTTCCGTCGCGCGAACCGACAGGCCCCTGAGTATAACTATCTTCCATGCCTGGCGCTGAAGAGCGGATGTTTCGGCTCCCAGCAGCGCCCTTGCATGCCCCATGCTGATCAGGCCGTCTTTGATAGATGACTTGATGTCATTGGGAAGCTGGTTGAGCCGTAAGAAATTGGCCACAGCAGACCGGCTTTTCCCCACCTGCCGGGCGACTTTCTCCTGGGTCATTTTAAAATCGGTCAGCAACCGCAAATAGGCTTCCGCTTCTTCCATGGGGTTTAAGTTCTGCCGCTGAATATTTTCAACAATGGAAAGTTCCAAAAGCTCGGCATCGCCAATATTTTTTATAATAATCGGTACCTTAAATAATCCGGCCATCTTTGCCGCACGCAGGCGGCGCTCGCCGGCGATCAGTTCATATCCATCTGATGACGATTCCCTGACCAGCAGCGGCTGAAGAATGCCCTGGACCTTGACGGAATCGGCCAGTTCAACCATTTCGTTTTCAGGAAAACTCCGACGCGGCTGATACGGATTTGGGACAATTTTGTCTACATTACACTCCAGCAGATTACTTTCGGACGATTTTTCATGGCTGACACCTATATCCGGGAAAAGAGCGTCTAATCCTTTACCGAGACCGGTGTTTCTCCGTTTTTTCTGTTTTGATCCGCTAACTTTGGATTTTAATTTTCCATCCCCCATTCGCAAACCTTTTCCTGAATTTTAAATGATTACAGAATAACAATCTTGTCTTTACGCCGACGACCATTGAGTACTTCTTTTGCCAAAGACAGATAACTTTTTGAACCGGTTGACGATGGATCATAAAACATGATCGGTTTTCCGTAACTAGGCGCTTCGCCCAGTCGAACGGTTTTAGGAATACGGGTCTTGAAAA
>JAJRPH010000058.1 GCA_024280875.1 Deltaproteobacteria bacterium
ACAATCGCTGTAAAATAAATAGAAAAACTATTTTCCAAAATTGCAACTTGACCGGGGTTTATATTTTTAACATATTGATATTTTTCATAAGTTAACCGGACAGCAATGATCCGCCACCGCAAAAAAAGAAAACGGCGGTTAAAGAAAAAAAACTTTAACAGCCGTTCCTCCTGTAAATCTAATTTTTCTTAAAGTGCTCTTTTTAACACTAAAAACAGGCAAATAGGCTCAATATGAGGCCTGGTTTTTATATCTTTTTCTAAATTTTCAACCACTTAACATGGCCCGACCCTATTCCTCTATTCCTCTACTTTTGTCTTGACGAATTCACTTTTCCATTAGCAGGGAGGGGCTAACCTCCGGAATTGTCCAGGTTCTGAAGAAAGATAAGTGTATGCTGCTTTTTAAATTTCTTTGTAGGGAAATCCTGACAAAAAAATCAGACGGAGACTGATATCTTTTTTTTTATTTAGGTATATGATTATAATTTCAATGTTGAAAAAAATCAAACCTACACGATTGAGAATGCCATAAATCAAAGAAACTTTGGGTTATTAAAGGGGATGACAAATGGAAAAATCAATTTTAGTAGTAATATTATTTTTCATCATGACTTTTTTTTCAGTAAACGCATTTAGCCAATCTCAGATTGGAATTGACCAACAAGCGGTTGAAAACGAAAGAGCGGAGAGAAGTAATAATTGTGAAGAGATACGTTTTGATCCATCGTCGACTTTACAAAAAATGCAACAGTCTTTATTTAAAATGGCTCATCAGGATGAACATCAAATAATGTCAGCTTCTTCTGGGATTGTGTTCTCTAAAAACCCGAATGTTTTTAATATGTTTAAGGGTACGGTGTGGACGTTTTCATATACCATAGGATCTACTACTTTTGAAGATACGATTTATTTCGATGAAACTGTTTTTATAGCTGATGATGGTAAAGCAGCTTTACCATTCACCGATGAGTATGGGAAACTCGGTATAATGGCGTATACCCTTTCGGGTGCTCCATCTCTTGCTTCCGCTGCAGGTATATCACAGCCATTTTACGGTACTTTTTTATCCGGTACTATAATTGATAAAATGTACTATTTTAATACGATTAATAATTCTTCTGTATATGGTTCGTATGTGCATTATTCTAATTCCAGAGGTGAATTTTCATATTTCTACTCATTAATAGGGTTCAAGCATGGCTCTAATCCTTATAACGCACCAGCAGACCCAAGGGGGTTAGCCGCCAATGCGGTATCTTACCGAAAAATATTGTTGAGATGGACTGATAAATCAATTGATGAAGACGGCTTTAAAATTGAACGGAAAAAAAGAGGTTGTAATTCTTCTTATATGTGGTCCCAGATCGCAACGGTTTCTGAAAATATAAATACATACGATGATGTGGGATTTGACTCGAATACCCAATATTCTTACCGAGTGAGAGCCTATAATAGTTTTCACAATTCTGAATATAGTAATTGCGGCACAACTGTATCAGGTCGTTCCGGCACTCCGAGTTCGCCGGTAAATCTTGTGGCAAGCTATGTATCTTCATCCAAAGTGGACCTGACCTGGGGCGAATGGTCCTCCAACGTGACGGGATTTAAGATTTATCGAAATTTGAATGGGGCTGATTCATGGACACTTCTTGCCTCCATAGGACCTTATGATCTTAGCTACAGCGACACCAATGCAGCAAAGAATCAAACGACAAAATTTTACAGCTATTACATGCAGGCATGCAATAACGCCGGTTGCTCCCCCCCCACCTACATGGCCGGTATGCCTCATAATCCCAAAAGTTTAATAGCTACCACTGGTTCAAACGATAAAATCATCCTTGAATGGGAAGATAAATGCGATAATGAGCGGGGTTTTGAAATATACCGAAAAACCGGCGATTGTTCTTCATTCGCATCATGGGAAAAGGTGAAATCTGCCGGAATAAACAGGACAACCATATCAGATAAAAAAGACCTGATATCCGGCACAACTTATTCCTATAAGATCCGGGCATACTGCCGGTCATGGGGCTTACCCTATGTATACGGATATTCCGACTGGAGCAATTGCGTTTCGATAACCGCGCCATAACGTAAAAAAACAAGCATGAATATTTGATAAGGGGGGCTTCGCTAAATCCGATGCCCCCATGCCCTTTCACGGATTTAAACCCAAAATTCCGGGGGCACCTTACTTAATTATTGTCAAAAGTAAGTTGGCTCGTCTGGCAAGAGCTGTCGTGCCGGGGATACCGCATCATGTGATACATCGAGGGAACCGGTGAGTGCTAATTCTTGTCAGACAAGAATTCTAAAAATTCTCTTTTATGGAAATTTCTGTCATTACTTATCCGGATTTATTTCGCATTAAGTTCGATGTGCAGTGTATTTCTTGATGATTCATAAATATTGATGCTGAATGGATCAAACGATTTCAGCAAGAGCGCATCGGCAAGATCCTGGGAAGTTCCGTTAAACTTAATCATCAGAACCGCTTCATCCGGTGTCATTTCCAGTGTCTGCTGACTATTGATCCCTTTGATTTTTTTAAGTTCATTCCTGAATAAAACCAGATACGGAAGGATGTCCGTCCCCTTGACGGTTAACATAATTCCTCCGGTTTTTTCCATGCGCTCCTGCCATTTTGACAAGATCTGTGCAGTCAGGGCAATACCTGCCTGCCTTCCGGAGTCGGACAGGGCCTGCCGGCTGCCGGTTGCGATATTTCTGTTTACAGTGATTCCGCTGTGTGTTGTCCGGGCGATCTGCTCACCGGATTCGGTCACTATCCCCCGCGCAGTCACCGTTGCCTTGAATGTCCGGATGTCTTCTCCCATCCGATTCGACATTTCCGAGGCAATGGCATTTCCGACAATGACCACGTCCGCGTTGACCCGTTTGCCAAGCTCGATAGCCTGCCCATCCGTTAATTCGGCATTTAAGCCCAAATCTTCAAAAAGTCCGTAGGGTATCATTGTATCGTCAATAACAGAAAACTTTTTTTCAGCAAAGAGGCTCTTCATGGAATTCACTGCGGCATCTGTCTGGAAAAATGATTTTTCTTTTCGCCACCAGTACTGCGGGGAAAGATCATCCGCCTGCTGTTCAGCGATTAAAAATAAAATTTTCGGCAAATTTTCCGGTGTGAGCATGATACCGGCACTGGCCAATGCTTCTTCCAGTTTAAGGGTTGAAACCGTGACCTGCACCAGCACCCGGTAATATTTATCCGTACTGATTTCTTTTAATACCTTATAATCGGAAATGAATTGACTGCGCCGGCTTGAAATCAGATCACCGATGGTTTCAAATTTTTCAGTCAGCCCGGCAAAGGGAATCATTTCAATTGTCGTCTTCTCTACTGCCGTGAGCAGGCATTGCGACACCGCCGCCGACCGTGCAGCCAGAACGTCCGTATAAATGCGGCTGTTTCCCATCACCAGAACCA
>JAJRPH010000059.1 GCA_024280875.1 Deltaproteobacteria bacterium
CGCCTGCCGCTTTACCGCATATCGTTCGGTGCAGATATTTCATATCTGGCAGGATGTGTTTAAGGGATTTGAAGGTCGAATTGTCCGTCTGCTGCCGGCACAGGCGGCCAATATACAGGTCGCCACCAAGCTTCTTGAATTTAAAGAGACCTGGAAAAATGTCGACGCACTGGCTATTGCACCTTATCTTTCATTTTTAGTTACAAAAAAGGGACGTGGAAGCAGTCTTTCTGAAGAGCAAGTCCAGACGTGGACACCTGAAGAGGCGCTGGATTATCTGGCAATAACCGCTTTGCCAAAAACAGAGAAACAAATCAGAAAACATAAGGCCCTTGCTGATAAGTATGCTCTGCCGCTAATCGCCTATGAGGGGGGGCAGCATATGGTCGGGATAAGGACTGCAGCGCGAAATAAAAAAATTATACAGTTGTTCCATAAAACAAACGCATATGAGCGGATGGGGAAAATTTACAGCCGATATCTTGATATCTGGAAAAAAGAGGGCGGCGGTCTGTTCTGTCATTTCTCTTCTGTGTCTCAATGGAAAAAATGGGGGTGCTGGGGGCTGATGCAGTATTCTGATGATAATCCTGTGAAATCACCAAAATTTATGGCTGTGATGGCGTGGGCCTCAGATTGCGGTCAGACGGTTAATGTGCCCCTTGCTGAAGAAAAGAAAAAGAATATGGTCCCATAACCTGTCAAACTGGAGTTATCCTGGTAAAGTGAAAAAATTAAAATCAAACCTTTTTTATCAGGTATTGTCCCGAATACGGAGGCAGAGGCGAGAAATTCCAATATATATTTTTTGTTATCATAAAGTCGGGACAATCCTGCTACAAAGAATTTTTAGGGAACTATGTTATGAGTTTAACTGGATTTTTAAAAGTATTCCTGGTAAACCTGACCATATCCCCAATGATGCGGATGTGATCCTGTTTCAACATTCTCTGTTGGATTTTGAAATTTTAAAACTCCCATACGCAGGAGTCCGTTTTATTCGTGATCCACGAGATATCATTGTTTCCGGTTATTTATACCATAAACGCTGTCATGAGAAGTGGTGTGTAAATCTGAATTTTGATTCAAGTCCACCCATTCTTTTCCCGAAAATCCCCTGGAGCCGGCAGCATCATCCGGAAAAATGGAAAAACCAATATCTTGAATTGCTTGGCAATAAATCATATCAGGAAAATTTAATCGGGATGACGGAAAAAGACGGCCTGCTTTTTGAAATGAACCATTATGGTCGCTGGACCATTGAGAGTATGCTGGATTGGAATAATGCGAATCAAAATATTGTAACAGTCCGGTTTGAAGAACTAATGGCAAGTTTTGATGAAACTTTTAAACGGATTTTTGAACATTTTGGTTTTTCTGAAAATCAAATCTCAAAAGCTCTTGGTATTGCCGCAAAGCAAGACTTGAACCGACAAACAAATGAGCAGATTATAGCTAACCCGCATATTTCATCACACCAGACCACTAAATGGCGGAATTACTTTAATGATGAGCATAAAAAAGCCTTTAGACAATTATTCGGCAATGCTTTAACCAGGCTTGGGTATGAAGATTTTTGACAAGGAAATATTACCAGTAATCATTTTTTATCCCCCACCTGAGCTCAAGCAGCGCGTTTAACTCATCTTTCATGGATTTAAAATAGTCATCCAGGTATTTCAGCTGATTTTGGTAAAGACTTTTGGGCTCATAAAACGGATTGTTTTCATTGGCTTTAATCGGTTTGTCAGGGACAGAATCATAGTCAATATTTAAAAAGTGAAAAATTTTTTTATACGTGTTATCCGGATTTTGCGCCAGTTCTTCCAGAAAAAGGATCAGGATCTGCGTTGGGGGCAGGTATTTTAACAATTTATTGATATGAAATACAAAATTTCCTTTTTTCAGGGTTACCCCCATCAGGCTCTGTCCATTGTAAAGAATATCGTCAAAACGGACGTTGCAAAGGTTTGGCATTTTTTTCAAATGTCGTTGAATCCATGGGCTGTTGTTCAGAATTTCCATCCGGCGATATTGATAAAATGAATAAAGCCAGGATGTCGGATCCCGCATGCTGAGGATTATCCTGATACGCGGGTTTTTATTGATTAAGGCTTTTAAATTATGCATTTCATAGATCAGGTTCGGATTCCGGATGCCGAAAAGATCTTTTTCCCCCTTCTTTTCTATTTTTCCGGAAATCAGATGCTGCATCTGGACTTCATAACCGGGTAAAAATATGCCCTTTGCTGTCGCAATTTTTTGACCGATGGACGTGGTTGCACATTTTGGAAAACCGGCAACGGCAAAATCTACTTTTTGCCTGGGGATTAATGATAAACTGATAAGCCGGCTTTTTATCGGAAAAGGAACATGTTTTTTGATCTGGGCAAACATAATTTATCGTAAATACCAATATTGTTTTAATTGAGCATGATTGATATCGGAAGGCCCATCTGGAAATAAAGGCGCAGCGCGCACAGTATCGTAATGATGCCCATTAACATAAGGCTTGTCAATATATCCTGCCGGAAAAAAAACAGGCCTTCACGATACAGGCCGAAACTGATCATCAGATATAACGGCAAATCACTCAACGAAATGGTAATGATGGCACCAATAGTCCCGTGAAGGAGGAAACCACATGGCAAGAAAATGATAATGTAAACAAGTTTTAAACAATTCCCCCAGGCAGCGTAATGAGGCTTGCCGACAGCCAGCAGGGCCGGGTCTAGTGTAAAAGCCAGGATGCGCGGCCAGAGTCCGAAAGAAAGTATTACCAGCATCCATGAGGCATCAGTATATCTGGCATCATAGAGCCGGGAAATAACAATATCCCCGAAACTGACAAAAACAGCGACAATGTGCATTAACCCCAGGAGAATTAAAAGCCGCTTTCGGGATATTTTTTCTCTGAGGATTTCACGTGACAAGGAACTGAACCTTGAAATTACCGGGAAAATCACTTTCATCGAAATTTGCCGGATCAGTC
>JAJRPH010000060.1 GCA_024280875.1 Deltaproteobacteria bacterium
AGCGCATCGTTAAAACGTGCCGGTTCGGTCCGTGAAAAACGCATGGATTTTGAATCCATGATCAGGCTTCATGTCCGCGATGCATGGCTTAAAATGCAGGCAAGCAAAGAACGCATCAAAGTTGCCGAAGATGCTTTAAAACAAGCAGATGAGAATCTAAATGTTTCTAGAAATCGCTATCAGGAGGGTGTTGGAACGAACACCGACGTGCTGAATGCGGAATCCCTGAGGATCAACAGCCGGGTCAATTATGAGAACGCATATTATGACTTTGGACTGGCCATCATGAGATTAAAAAGAGCCACTGGAGAAATTTAATATGGGGCCGGAAAATCCAAAAACTGAACAAAAAACTAAAACAAACATTCTGGAAAGAGCCATCCACCTTTTTGCAAAATCAGGGTTCACCGGGGTCTCGATGCGGCAGATTGCTCGAACAGTCGACATGAATGCCGCTTCCCTCTACTATCACTTTCCCGATAAACAGACATTGTATATTGCCGCCATGCAGCAGGCCTTTTCCACCAGGGAATTTGTTTTATCTGAAATTCTGGCCATGAAAATACCGGTGCGCGAAAAACTGCATCTTTTTATCAAAAGAATCTGCGATTTTATGCAGGAAGAACCGGACTTCAGCGCGCTGATTCACCGCGAAATATTAGACGGTGATGGCGATGAAACACGTTTGCGCCTACTCGCAAATCAGGTATTTCAAAACTTTTTTGCCGCCGTTATCAGCCTGGCAAAAGAACTGGCGCCGGACAAAGATCCCCATCTTCTGGCTATCTCTATCTTCGGCCTGGTTGCCTATCATTACCAGACCATGCCGATTCGAGTATTTTTGCCAGGCAGCAAACCGGAACATAATGACTCACAGGTTGTCGCAGATCATGTGACGGATCTGCTGTTAAGAGATCTGGAAAGTAAATAGTTTATGACGCCATCAAGCATTGCAGCTAAAAATAAAGCTTCTAATAATCTGATTCACTTGTTCCGGCTTTTCAAGGGGGGAGATGTGTCCGGCTTCGGCAATGACTGCAAGTTCGGCCCCGGAAATGTTCTGATGCAAAAAATCACCGTACTTGGATGGGGTGATATTATCCTCATCACCAACAACCACCAGCACTTTTGCCTTGATCTCAGTTAAACGCGCCATCACATCAAACTGATCACAGGCGGTAAAATCTTTTAACGCCACATCTGCTTTTGTTACGGCAATATCTTTCATCATCTCTTTTAATTTTGCTTTGTCACTTTTTTGTGACACTGAAAAATCAACTGCTAAATCAAGATACTGGGAATAGTCTTTTTCAATACTTTCAAAAATAAACGGAAAAACTTTTAAACGGGCACCTGTATGCATAAGAATGGCAGCAGAAAACATTTCCGGCTTTGTGATCAGCAGCTCCTGTGCAACCGCCCCACCCATGCTTAATCCGCAGAGTATCGGGTTCGGCGCTTTAATCTGTCCAATCAACTGCGCCACGGCAGCCGCGCAATCTGAAATACGTTCACTGGCTGGCCCTTTTGAATCCTTGTGGCCGGGTAGATCAATAGCAATGGTATTGGCAATACCTGACAAGGCCTCTACCTGGGCTGCCCAGAATCCTTTGGACAATGCCGCACCGTGGATAAATATCAATGACGGTTTATTTGGCGCAAGCGGCCAGTTTCCGGCTAACATCCCAAAATTTTCTATGATCAGTTTTTCCATGATATTCCTCTCTGTCTTTTGTTAGACCTCTGAATTTGCAAGGCTGCATTTTGAAAATAATTTTGCCAGATCCACGCCATCATCATATTCTGCAACCGTATATTTAGGAGTGATTGCTTTTAAAGGATCAATAAAAACATCCCGGTCCACGGTATTCAGAAACTCCCATTCCAGGCAATTTGCCGGCGGCAGCATTTCGGGTTTTGCCAGAGATATGTGCAGGTGAGGTAAAAGAACCTTTTGCCGGTTTTCAAGCCCTGCAATAAGGGCAAATATTTCTCCGGCCTTTATTTCATCCCCGATTTTCAGATTTTTATCCGGATTCAGATGTCCGTATAACGAGAGTAAAGGCAACTTATTATGACCCGAAAAACAATGACGTGTGATGACTGTTTTTCCGAGAAAATCATTGGTAATATGTTCCACCCTGCCATCATAGAGCATAGGGACTTTAACGGTTTCATCCAGCCGGAACTTTTCATTACAGATGTTTGTAAAAAAGCACAAATCCAGTCCTTCGTGCAAAAATCTGCGAATCCCCTTAACACCCCACCATTTTTTGTCGGAACCAAACATCATGCCCTGAAAAAAAACAAACCGGTCAAAATCAAACGCATGCAATTTATTCTCTCTGATCAGATGTAATACAAATTCTGATTTCGGGAAAAGATTCATTGTTTGATAAAAGACAGATAGCGATTGGCTTCAGATGGATTCCCCAGCGCGTTGTATAGTTCATAAATCCTTTGGCAAGACTCGCTTTTATTATCCGGGTCATCCTGCAATATAGAAAGATAAAGTTCAAGCAAGCGTGTCGTCCGTTCACCGCAGGCAAAACAAAGCTCCGCATATCTTCGCAAAATAAACGGATCGGACCTGACACCGCATTTCGTGCAGCCATCGAGAATCTGGACGTAAATATCGCGGGCTTTTTCAAGATTGCCCATTGCCTCATATGTTTTGGCCAGCGACCGGGTAACAATTTCATTTTGCACGGAACTGTTTTCACACTCAAGGAACAGCTTTTCAGCATCACGATATTCCCCCATCTGATAGTAGGTTTCACCCAGAAGCATCCGGACAGGGAATGTTTCCTTTACGGAAGCCGGACATTGTTCAATGAGCTCCATCGCGTCATCATAATTTTCCGCCACCCAGTAGATATCGCAGAGCATCTGATATGCCCGGATCTCCTGATCATTTGCTTCGATAAATTCTTCTAGCAAATTTTGGGCGCGATCATATTGCTCCATATGTATCCATGCGGTTGCGAGTTCCAGCGGAATTAGACGTTGTTCATGATCAGACCGATTAATTGAATCCGTAAACTTTTCAACTGCAGTTTCAAAATCACCATTATTTAACGCAATAAAGCCCTGTTTAAATACCTGATCATAGTCCTGATAAGCTTTCCTGACATCTTCGGGCAGGGGGTTACACAAAATTGAAAAATATTCTTCATCATCGTCTATTTCTTCTGTGGTCGGAAATGGTTCTGATCCTGACATATGAACTTTTAAATCAACAGGATCATCTGATACGAAATCCGATGCGATATTTTGGTGTAGTTTTTTTAATGTGGTTTTAATTTTTTCCTTTAAATTAGCATTTTCAGTCAATTCGTAAGCAAGGTGCAGCAAATCTTCGGCTTCGGCATAACTTTGACTCTGAATCAAATGCTCACCGTTCTGCTGATGGGCCAGTGCAAGCGCCTCCTTTGAACTTTTGATTTTTTCCGACAAGCGCGTTAAGAGATTTTCTTTTTCCGGAAACTTGCTTTTGATTTTATTGACTGCTTTTTCATATTCAATTTTCGCCGCTCCGAATTCTTTGGCTTTAAAAAAGTTATCTCCAATAAGTTCGATCTCTTCCGGTGCTTTACCGGTTAAAAAGCTGAACAGCCCCATTTAAATGCTCCTGTATGATTTTAGTTTGATGTAATAATAATTTCATGTTATTAAAATAATAAACAAACAAAAGAAAGCCCATAAAAAAAATTAGAACTGTTCCGGCTTGAAATTAAAGTGTAAAAACCAAAGAGTAAAAAAAGGATAAATATGTTTCAATTACTACTATTTACCGGAAGTATTATCGCCTTTATCATCGGTGGCCTGGTGGTATTAATCGGTATTGGTGCAATTACCGGATGTGCCGGTGGCCTGATCGTTATGATGGCCGGCGGCATTATCGCATTTTTAAGCGTATGGTCAGCAATCTCTTTCGTCTTTCCGTTACCAGGAAACATCCAGTCAAATTCCCGAGTGATCAACCTGATCAAGCATGACGGAAGCTGGAAGTAAAACCCCGGTCCCAGACCCGGCTTTGAATTATCCATAGAAGAAATTTCTCTAAAAACCCTGGAAGTTTGAAGTTGAAATTAAACTCATTTTCTTTTATCGGGCAAAGCCTCTGACCTGGCCTTAAGACTCATGCCCGCTGGTACTTATTTCTTTTCAAGTTCCTTGACTTTTCGAGTCAGTGCATCCACCCGTTTGGTCAGATCATTCACCTGGTCTTTAGAGGAAAGGTTCATTACCTTAAGCGCCTCGGACACTCGCTGATCAATATTTTCGATTATCCATGATTTTAGATTATTCGCAAACCCCAGGATCTCTTTTTTCAGGTTTTTGCCATCGGATTCAGATATTTCCTTGTCAACGATCAGACTGTTGACCAGTTTTTCGATCTCATCTTTTGACATGGTTAAAGCACTCTGCCACAGGGCAACATACTTTTTACCATACCCAAACAACGTGCCCCTTCCCTTACGCAGCATCTGCATCAAAACCCGTGACGGCACAGCCTTATCTGTGCCTGAATCTTCTCTTGCCAGCAGTTGAGATACGATGGTGGATGTAAGATCATCTCCTGTTTCATTATCGATAATTGAGACTTCCGCACCGGCCTTGATCAGTTCGGCCAGCCGATCCATTGTCAAATAACATTTATCGGTCGTATCATAAAGCTTTCGATTGACATATTTTTTTATCAAATGCATACGGCCTCCTGAAAAATATGTTTATTTTTCAAAGTTAATAATTAAGATAAACTATTCATAGTTATTCTTGTTGTAAAATCAACGTTAAACATGACGCTGCGCGTTATAAGAGTCAAGCTTTTTTAAACACTTTGGGCTTTTAAAACAAACTTTCAGATTGCATTCATAATAATCCTCTGCTATTTGAAAAAGATACATTGCTAATAATTTTTAAGGAGGCACTTAATGAAAAAACAGGTTGAAATCATGTCAAGTATTGACAATTTCTGGCTTCACATGGATCACCCAACCAACCTGATGGTTATTACAGGTTTTCTGCAATTCGATGAACCCCTGGACTTTGATCGTCTGATTGAAACTTTCAAAAACCGTTTATTATGTTATGATCGTTTTAAAAAACGTGTAGTTCGCCCCATCAGTGGTATTGGAAATGCTGTCTGGGAGCTGGACCCCAAGTTTGATATTCGCTCTCACATGCATCGTATTGCGTTACCGTCTCCGGGAAACAAAGAAGCGCTCCAGGAACTTATCAGTGATTTAACCGCAACCCCGCTTGATCCGACCAAACCGCTCTGGCAGGCTCATTATATTGAAAACTTCCAGGACGGCGGCTCCGTTATGTTTATTCGTATTCATCACTGTATTGGAGACGGTATAGCTCTGATCCGCGTTCTGCTTTCCATGGCAGACGAGGACCCCAATGCAATATGGACCGACAGGGTCTGTGAAATCAAAGGCGAAAAAGATGACTCAACTTTCTATCCGCTTTTTGAGAAAACATTTAAAAAAATTAACCGGGCAAAAAAACGCGCCATAAAAGTCGGCGATTTTATTTCCAAAGAAATCGAATCCAGCATTGCCAGACCCTCACATATTTTCGAGCGGGCAAAGCTTGTGGGTAAATACGCCATTGATGCCACTGCCGTGATCAGTAAAATAATGCTTCTGCCGGCAGACAAGAAAACCGTTTTTAAAGGCGAGCTTGGAATCAGAAAAAGCGTTGCATACAGCGAACCGATTCCGGTTTCTGATATTAAATCAATCGGGAAATATTTTAAGGCCACTATCAATGATATTCTGGTTTCTATGGTGACCGGTGCATTGCGACGATATTTGCAGCAATGCAATAATCTGGTCGGTGATCTGGACATCCGGATGGCGATGCCGGTCAACATCCGGCCATTAGAATCCGAAATCAAGCTGGGCAACCAGTTCAGCCTGATACTTGTCTCACTGCCGGTGCATATCGATGATCCGGTACTCCGGATCAGGGAAGTGCAACGCCGTATAAACGACTTGAAAAATGCCCCGGATGCTGTTATTGCTTATGCCTTATTAAATGCGCTCGGCGTTTCATCCGCCAAGCTTGCAAAAACAGGCGCCACCATGTTTGCCAACAAGACAACCGGCGTCATGAGTAATGTTCCTGGCCCTCAGCAACCATTATTCTTTTCCGGTAAAGAAATTAAAAATATAATGTTCTGGGTTCCCCGAATCGGCGGGTTGGGACTTGGCATCAGCATTATCAGCTATAATGGAAAAATATCTTTAGGAATCGCCACGGATACCGGGCTTGTGCATGATCCGAAAGCGATTTTAGACAATTTTATAAACGAATACCGAATGCTGCTGGGAATGTACCGGGCCGGCCAGATAGAAAAAGATCCTCTGATTATCAATGACCGTTTCAAGGATACAGCTGAAATAACAAAAGAGGAAACCAGGGGCGGCACCATCCAGGCTATTCGATGCAAGGCCATCACGCGAAGCGGTTCCCAGTGTCATAATCGCGCTGCCACAGATTCCCTGTACTGCACCATCCACCAGAACAAATATGAAAGTTTTGCAGATTTAAAACAAGAATCCGGCACAAAAGATCCTAAAGACAAAAAAGGAAAAGAAGCCAGCGCCGGATAATTAATAAAAAAAGATAATTATAAAAAAAGAGAAAGCGCACAAGGATGAGTCGTTTTCTCTTTTTTTTATAATTTACAGCAACTGCCCAAAAAAAGCGTTTTTATATATAAGACACACGGTCAAAATAACGAGTCAGCCGATACAAATCATCCAGGTTCACAATCTCACCGGCCGCATATGGAATTTGCAAGACCTTATTCCCTGAACCGATTTTTCCAATCAACCCCTGGACTGCTTGTTTATCGCTTTTTTTCATTTCCAAATGACTGTTATGGGTTGCGATCAGCTTATTCTTCATATCCGTTTTCATATGGAATTCAGAAAACGCCGTATTTAAATCAACTTCATGAATTTCTTTACAAGTTCCTGCCGAATTTACACGGTTTACAATAAATCCGCCAAACGGCATATTATTCTGCAATAGTTTATCATATAAAAACTTTGCTTCTTCCCTTGGCAGTCGCTGGGGGGTTGACACAGCTAGAAAAAGAGTCTTATTGCCTGCCATTAATTCTTTAACCTCGGTTGCCCGGCGGCTGAATCCCTCGAACATAATATCATCCCACAATTGCATAAATCCGGCAAAATCCTCTAAAACCTGATGCCCGAGAACTTTACTGATTCCTCTTAAAATCGGTGATGCAACAATGTTCAATAACCGGAATCCCCACTTTCCGGTATTCAGATAAGGCCTGAATAATTTGATAAAAAAATTATGCCCGAGAATATTGAGCATTCTCTGTGGAGCGTCCAAAAAATCGAGAGCTCGGCGGCTGGGCGGTGTATCAAGAACAATCAGATCATATTGATTCTGACTAAAAAGTTCATAGAGCTTTTCCATTGCCATATATTCATAAGAGCCCGCCATATTGTTTGACAAATGCTGGTAATATCTGTTTTCAAAAATATTTTCCCGGAACTCAGGAGAGGCATACCGGGTAACCAGTTGATCAAATGTGCTCTTGGAATCCAGCATCATAGCGAACAATTCAGCAGCAGGCGCCCGAGATTCTTCCATGATGTGCAGATTCTCAACCGGAACCCGCTGCGCATCAATATCTAATCTCTTCAACCCGAGGGAATCCGCTAATCGTCTGGCAGGATCTATGGTTAAAACCATTGTTTTTTTACCTGACAAGGCACCATATAAACCAATAGCAGCTGATATCGTTGTTTTCCCGACACCTCCGCTGCCGCAGCAAACGATAATTTCAGGGCCCTCCGGATCCTTGATGCAATTTAATATACCGGTCATAATTATTTTGTGGGAGACGTTTTAATTAATGATGATGAGTAAAAGACGATAATTCTTGAATCTGATTAATTGTCAAATCATTGGTAAAGCAAAACGGAATCTCCTGTACATGGCCGTTTGCTTTTGCGTGGATTTCTTCAATATGCTTTTGCTGATCGCTTCGCCTACGGTTTAAAATCCTGGCAGATGCTATAAACTTGCTAACTGGGGAGAAAGAAAAATCCCGGTCATAACGTTCAATAGATTCAATCTGCAGCAAATCAGCCTGACTAAAAACAGCAGGATATACACAATTGATAAACGTGGCGGCAACCGGCATATTGAGCATATTTTCAGCCATGGAATAAAATTCCACGGCTTCATTGACAGGGAGTTCTTCAGGGAGCGAAACCAGAACAAGACTTGTTTTTTGAGGATTTTTAAGAAGACGCTGAAGACCCCGTATCTGGTTTGCCAACGGACCAACCTGGATCATAGGGATCAATAAATCCGGCAGACGCAGCAAACTCATGGCATGACCGGTTGCCGGCGCATCAACAATGATCAAGTCAAATGTCGGACTAAATGTCGAACCAAATGTCGAACCGGATAAAGGCTGATATTCCTTTTCCCATCGCCACAAACGACCGAGACTCATGACCTCTTTTAAACCGGGGGCGGCTTCAAAGAGATAGTCAAACAAACGGCTGTGAATAATTTTACGGGCAAGAAACTTTGGAGTTACATGAGCCCGGACATAGGCTTCCAGTTCAGCTTTGGGATCAACACGGGCTCCCCAAATATGCTGCGACAATTTTCTGGGGACTTCAGACAAGGCCTGAACCTGATAAAGCCTTGCAATGGAATTCGTGTCGCCGAGTTCAACCAGAAGTACTTTTTTTTTCATGCGCTCTGCAACACACGCAAGGGCAATACTGATGGTAGTCTTTCCAACCCCGCCTTTTCCCATCACAAAAACCAATCGACGGGATAATAAGCTATCAAGCCATGTGCCAATGGATTCCCTGGGAACAGACAAACCGTTTTGGCCGACGGTTAAAACACCTTTATTATTGCCGTCATCTGAATTTTCGACTGCCATTGAGAAACAGGAAAAATTTATATATGGTTATTTTTTTGCTTTTTTGGATGCAGACACTTTTTTCGGCGCTTTTTTTCCGGATTTGGCTGGACTTTTTGCTTTTTCGAGTTTTGAAATTTTACTGTTTAACGATTTGATTTTTGAGGTCAGGTCCAGCACCTGATCCCTGTTGGCAAGGTTCATCTTATCGAGGATGTCATTAATACGATGGTCGATATTCTTTGTAATCCAGTTTTGAATATTATCGCGGTATTTGAGTATTTCTTTTTTCAGCTTAGCTGCTTCGAATTCTGAAATCCTGTTATCCTTGACCAGCAAGTTAACTACTTTGTCGACTTCATCCTTGGACATGGTCAACATTTCCTGCCACATGGAAGCATATTTTTTACCATAATCAGACAGGGTGTCGCCGCCTTTTCGAAAAAGCTGTACGATAAAGTTAGCTGAATCCTGTTTTGTCTTTTCACCAGCCGCTTTTGATTTGGGTTTTTGCTTGCCGGTTTTTCCTTCCTTGGTCTTGATCTGCGAGACGATTTCTTTGGTAATGTCCGTTCCGGACTTCGTGTCAATAATTTCGAACTTTTTTTTGGAACGAATTAATTCAGAAATCTGGGACCGTGTGATGTAATTTTTGGTAACGGTATCGTAAAATCGACCATTGGCATATTTTTTTATAGTATACATCCGGACCTCCTTTAGCGTGCATTAATTCAACAATGATTAAAAAAATGAATTTAAAAGAAATTTTAATGACTGTATCATAAAAAAACTAAAAACAAAATATCAGATACATAATTAAATTAAAACGGCGGCACACCCTGAATCTGTGCCGCCGTTAAGATAAAATTTAAAATCTACTAAGCGGTTTTTTGATTTTTCAGCGTTTCAATATTGGTATTTAATGACTGCATGGCTATGGTCAATCTTTCTATTTCACCTTTGTTTGGCATATTGATAATGCCCGGCAGAGAATACAGACTTTTGGAAACTTTCTTTTCAACCGTTTCCACCATAGGAATTTTATACATAAACTTTTTACCGTTATCTACAACGACATCAAGTTTTTTAAGGGCGTCTTTTTCCAAATCACGGCCTTTAGCCAGAACTTCGTCAACGGTTTTGGAAACCTTTTTATACGGTCCGTCAAAATATTCTTTGCCTTTCTCAAGGGGTTTTGACACATATTTCTCGTTGTATTCCTTGATTGTTTCTTTACCCTTTTTAATATTTTTGGAAACGTATTTTTCATTGTACTCTTTAAAGGTTTTCTTGCCTTTTTCAATGGATTCCGCCAGATACTTCTCATTGTAACCTTTGATTTTTTCCGTAACGGCATCAGAGGCTTTCTGAATTTTTTCTACGATCACATTGTTTTTTACTTCTTCTTTTTTTGCTTCTTTTTTCGCCATTGTTCTACCCTCCTGAAAAATTGTTATTTGAAAAAATATGTTAAGTCAGTTAATCTTGCCGATAACATCATACTTTTTTTATAACGCAATGCGTTATACGAATATATGACGCAATGCGTTATCCATGTCAAGCATTTTTTTTAAAAATTAATTTTTTTATGGCAAACCAAATTGACATGTAACTTTGCATAGACTATGTTTTGATATTCCGAATATTTAAAATTTACGCGGAGGCAAAATGAAACGAGCTTTAGTTCTATCCGGCGGAGGTGCCAGAGGTGCTTTTCAAGTCGGTGTCATGAAATACCTAAATGAAATTAACTGGACACCTGATCTGGTCTGCGGAACATCTGTCGGGGCTCTTAATGCTGCGGCTTACGGCTCCGGAATGTCAATCGATCAAATGATACAGCTGTGGCAGACTTATCGCAGAAAAAAAATGTTCCGCGTCACGCTGCCGATTTTAATACGATCATTGCAAAGCCGAGCCCGGTTTTCCCCCATGTCCGATACACGCCCGCTTAAAAAACTACTTGAGACAAACATAAACATTGATGCCCTGCGTAACACCACACCGGAGATAATTATCACCGCCCTGAACATGATTACCGGTCA
The DNA here is from genome assembly GCA_024280875.1 of Deltaproteobacteria bacterium. Lineage (GTDB taxonomy): Bacteria > Desulfobacterota > Desulfobacteria > Desulfobacterales > Desulfosalsimonadaceae > SURF-3. The sequence continues at coordinate 10,990 of JAJRPH010000060.1, forward strand.
GATTGCCTATTTTAACAAAAATAGTATTACAATAAAGCACATTATGGCGGCAAGCGCGATTCCAGGCTTGTTTGGCTGGCAATATATTGACCGTATCCCCTATTGGGATGCCGGTCTTATGGTTAACACACCGATTGCGCCGGCGCTAAAACTGGATGCCAAAGAGATTATCGTTGTGCTGCACTCTCCGGTGGGTGCCTTCGATGCCCGAGAACCGCGATCCCCCATGAAAGTGGCGGAACTTGTTTTCGAACATTTTCTGATCGGCTCATATACCAACTCACTGCCTGATTCTTCCTGGCAGATCAATCCGGATGCCGATTGTCATAAAACCCCGTTGCCGAATTCCCCCCAGCTTCAGCTTGCCGCAAAAGGCACAAAGATTTTAACAGTTGCACCGACCCGCATGCTTGGATTTCGATCGTTGCTCAATTTTTCTCTCCGCCAGGCAAACACTTTAATTGAGGAAGGGTATAATAATGCGCTAATGCAGCTTAAACCTCATTTGCACAATTTTTAAAATGATATTACCTGAATAAAGGAGATGTCAGCCATGAATAAACAGAATCATGTAATATTCGCCGATACCGGAGATGGAATCGATCAAGCAGTCAAGGAAATATTTGAGCATTTTGGCGGTGTACGAACACTTTTAAAAAAAAGCAGGGATGTCTACATCAAAGTCAATGGGGTGGATTTAAAAAAATATGCCTATACTGATCCGGAAGTCCTGCGACAGGTCATTGTGTATTTACAACAAAACGGCGCGAATGATATCTATGTGATTGAAAATGCTACTCAGGGCAATATTACCCGCCTGGTATTCATGGTCACCGGCATGGAAAAAGTCTGCCGGAAAACCGGGGCCATCCCGGTATACCTGGATGAAACACCCGCAATTCCGGTTTACCTGGAAGGGCTTAAATCATTTATTGATCTCTCATCATTTGTATACGAACGTCTGATCGAACAGGCTGATCAGAATCTCTATATTTCAATCCCAAAATTAAAAACCCATTCCATGTCCCAGATAACACTTTCAATTAAAAATCAGTTTGGCTTGGTGCATCAACATAGCCGGATCGCAGATCATAATTTTAACCTGCATCAGAAATTTGCCGATATTTACCGCATTTTAAGACCTGATTTTGTAATCATTGACGGCTTGATCGCCACCAATCACGGGCATTATATTGCGGCAAAAAATACGGACAAATGCATTGTCCCCATGGACTGCCTGATCGGCGGACAAGACCCGCTGGCAGTTGATATTGCCGGGGCGTCATTTATGGGATTTGACATTGCAGACGTATCCCATCTTATGCTTTCCCGGCAGACGAAAATCAGCACAGCAAACATGGACAATATTCAAATCATCAACCGCACTCTCTATGAAGAGCGAAGAAAAAACCTTACGCATAATTTATTGGAGCATTTTCCGGATGATTTGACCATTTTAAGAGGTGAAACACGATGCTGCATGGAAGGGTGCCGGAGGAATACGGAAACCGTTGCCGAAATTTTCTATTGTGACCATCATGGTAAAGGCAACTTCACGATCCTGATGGGAAAAGACATTGACCCGGAACAGGTCAATAAGATTAACACCCCGGCAGTCCACATTGCTGGCGGCTGCGCCATCCAGGACTATGGTCTTGAAATGCAGCGTCGGTTCGGGAAAAAAAATGTAACGTTCAGTAACGGCTGCAACAACCTGGCGGAAACTATTCACGCGTTGTGCAAACACATGAAAGTCAACCCGATAAAACTTTCCGCGACAAACCCCTTATTTGCTTTAACCGCTCTGGCTAAAGCAAAACTTCACGGAACCAAGGCTATCATTCCACCGCTGATTTAAGAGCTTCAACCTTTCCAATCGCCGATAACCGTTCCAGAACCGGCGGGTGGGAATAATTCAAAACGACATATAGAGGATGAGGCATGAGGTTGGATAGATTGTGAACCGCCAGTTTTTTTAACGCGTTGACAAAAGAGCCGGAATCCCGCGTGGTTTCAACTGCAAACCGGTCGGCAGCATACTCATTATTTCTTAAAAAATACTGCATCAGAATATTCATAAAAAAATCTATGGGCGCGAATAAAATGCTGAAAAAAAACCAGCCCGGCATAAACTAATGGTGTCTTTATATAAAAGGCTTCAAACAGCATTGGGGATGAAATGAAAAAAGACAATAAATATAACATGATGCCGGTCTGGAGGATTCCTGTTAAAAGCATCCATAAGACATGTTTTTTTTATAATGTCCCATCTCATGAGCCAGCACTGCCACAAGTTCATCTGTTGTAAGATTTTTCACCAGGGTATCATAGAGGACAATCCGTTTGTTACGGCCAAACCCGGTAAAAAATGCATTTGAATGTTTGAAAAATCAAGACTTCAAATACCCTGAAAATAATGAAAAACTTGACAACAAACTTAAAAATCTATAACTACTTTAGAAGTAAGGTGGAACCGCTTAGCCAAATCGCATTAAAAATTCTGGTAAACCGGTTCATTTTGACTAACCCACAATTAACGACAGGGGCATGGAATGGTAGTCAAAAAATTTCCAAACCGATTTTTTCTTTTTTCCTTCTTTATTATTGTCTGCATGTTTTTTTTAACTTTTAATGCCGCAGCCAGCATTGAAGATCATATCACCCGCACTGAATCAGGTTTTTACTACACCATCCAAAAAGGTGATACGCTATGGGATCTTTCAGAAAAATTTTCTGATTCTCCGTGGGCATGGCCGGAAATGTGGCAATATAATCCGCATATTAAAAATCCGCACCTCATCTATCCCGGACAAAAAATTCTTATTTATAAAAAAGAATGGGAAGGAGAGGAAAAACAGCCGGTACCGGTTATGGACACACCGCCGAAAAAAGTTCAAACCTACCAGTCCTTTGCCAACATAAACCGTATCGGATTTATCCGGGAAAAAGCGGTTGCTCACCTTGGCACCATTTTCAAGGTCCAGGGTGATGCTGTTTTGATTGATAATGCCTCGCTTGTTTATATTTATCCGGAACCCGGCGCTCCCCCGTTGTCGGTCGGCAGTAAATACACCACGTTCAGAACAATTGATCCAGTCAGTGGCCCTGAAACAGACAAAGATTATGGCGTACAGCATTTTCTGACCGGTGTTGTTGAAATTACGGCTGTCGAACCTGAATTTGCCATGGGAAAAGTGATCTATTCTTTTCGTGATATCCTGATCAATGATCATCTCATGCCGTATGAACAAACATCCGTTAATATTCCCATCAAGGAAAGCAAACAGGGGGTGGTCGGACAAATCATCAAACCGGAAGAAGATGAAAATATGATCGGTCAGTATTCCATTGTTTTTATAGATAAAGGCGAAATTGACGGGATCGAACCCGGTCAATCTTATTCCATCTTCTTACATGAAACCGCGCGCCCCAATCCGGAGAAGCTCACTAAGGTGTATCTGACTCCTTTCCATATTGGCGAATTAATCGTACTTCATACTGAAAAAACCACTTCTACGGCATTAATCACTAAATCAGCACAGCAGATTGAGCCAGGAAATCTCGTTCGAACCCTGAAAATCGACAAGCCCTGAGATCTCAATTCCATAGATACAGTTTTTTACAAATACCAAAATTTATCCGGGAGGGCATAAAGCCCTCCCGGTGTTGCTTTTATTCTTCATTCGATGTTCAACGTTCGACGTTCGACGTTCATCTTTTTTTAACCCCTCCCCCTCCATGATTTTTTATTCATCATTAATCATTTTCCCATGTCACCCGCATCACTTCTTCATAAGTGGTGATTCCTTCCAGCAACTTTTTAATTGCATTTTCCCTTAAGGTTACAAGGTTCTCCTTAATCGCCGCTTCTCTTAATGATGCAAGGTCCGTATTCTGAGTGGTCAAAAATCGAAGTGCCTTAGAATACGGCAAAGCTTCATAAATTGCTGTTCTGCCGAAATATCCGGTACCACGGCATTTGGTGCATCCTTTTCCACGATACAATTTAACCTGACCTTCTTTTTTGATTTCCAAACCCGAATTCCGCAACTGGGAAGCTTCAATCATGAAAGATTCAACGCACCGGGGACAGATCTGCCGGACCAGACGCTGAGAAATAATCCCGGTCAGGGTAGCTTGGACCAGAAAATACGGGATACCGATATCTAAAAGCCTTACAATGGAAGATGGCGCGTCATTGGTATGCAGGGTGGACAATACCAGATGCCCGGTCAGGGCCGCCTGAACTGCATTTTGGGCGGTTTCAAGATCCCTGAGTTCGCCAACCATTATAATATCCGGATCCTGACGCAAAATATTTCGCATAATTGTGGCAAACGTGATATCTACAGCAGGCTGAACAGCGATCTGGTTGAATTCTTCATGAACCATCTCAATGGGGTCTTCAATGGTGGTCGTATTAATTTCCGGCGTGGACAACCGCCGTAAAGTGGAATACAGAGTCGTGGATTTACCGCTTCCCGTGGGACCGCAAACAAGCACCAACCCATTGGGACGGTTAACCATATCATTATAACGCTTCAAATCATGGGACGTAAATCCAAGCTGATCAAGGCCCTGAAACAGGATATCCGGGTCCATTATCCGCATGACCACTTTTTCACCAAACGCCACCGGTACGGTGGAGACACGGATTTCCACTTCCACATCCCCTTTGGCGATTTTGATCCGCCCGTCCTGGGGTCGTCTTTTTTCAGCCATGTCCAGACGGGACATATTTTTGATACGACTGACCATGGGTGTATGAACTTTTTTAGGAAGCCGGTAGACAGTATGCAACACCCCGTCAATGCGCATTCTGATCAGGGAAATATCCCGTTTGGGCTCAATATGGATATCACTGGCCCGTTGATCAAACGCATAATTAAACAAATGATTGACCGCGTTAACAATATGATGGTCATTGGCCGGCAGTTCATCCGAGGATTTTAAACGGACATATTGTTCCAGATTTCCCAGATCAACAACAGACGAACTGTCAAACTGACTTTCCGCTTCCGCGATCGATCGCTTGAACCCAAAAAATTCATCGATTAAGCGGATAATATCGGATTTAGACGTCACGACTATTTTTACGGGCATAAGGCTGACCCGGCCGATATCTTCAAAAACTTCCGTATTAAATGGATTGGACGTGGCCGCCACCAGACACCCGTTTTCCACGTCAATGGGCAGAACCAGATGTTTCATGGCAAAACTTCGGGGAATGGTAGTGGTGACCAGATTCAAGTCAAGCTTTAGCGGATCAATCTTAAGGTAAGGCTTATCCCATGTTTTGGATAGAACCTTAAAAATTATATCTTCATCCAGTTCCAGATCCGGCCTGTCAGCTCTGTTGAATTTAAAGGAAACAATGATATCCACAATGGTTGTGGGATTGATGATCCGAACCCCTGTGGTCACCTTTCTACTTCGTTGGTCCTTTTGTTTTTCAATACTCTCCCGGACTTTTTCTTTTTTTTCAAAGATTTCAAGAGCATGTTCTTTGGAAATAATCCCGCTCTGCACAAGTGCCATGCAGATATATTTATCTGAAAATTTATTATCATTTGTTTTAATGGATATATTCATCGATACTTTATATTCATTTATGTGTTAGTTGCTTTTCAATTATATATGTCAACTTGAGACAAAATATATTAAAACGCTCTCATCAATTTCGCAAATAATATTTCAACTAATCAGATCAGATTATTGATGAACAAAAAAACGGATACCTGAAATAAAATTTCAGATATCCGTCGGCGTTAATATTGCTTTTATTGAGTCAGGTGTTACTTGGCGCTTAGTGTGGAGTTAAATCTCGACACCTTTTCTTCAAACTCCTTACGTTTTTCTTCATATTGCCTGATTTTGACGTTTAAGGCTTCAACCCGCTCCACATAGGGCCCTCGATCGATCGAGCGGGCGCCCTCTTCGGGGATATCCAGGTTATTGATTGCCTCGCGTTCCTTCTGCAATTCATTGAACATTTCAGTCAATTCAGCCTGCATTGTATCCAGATCTTCTGCTTTGATTCGAATTTGATCATCCCATATTTTAGAAGAAGTCGACTCCATGGATTCAGCGAGTCGATCCGTATCCGAAATGCCATCAGGTTCTTTATCGCTTGCCCTTACAGTCTGGTTCTCAATGGATTCATAGGTTTTCATTTCCGCTTGGGATGCTTCGGGAATTTCATATAA
>JAJRPH010000061.1 GCA_024280875.1 Deltaproteobacteria bacterium
CATAAACGTTTTTTCCTCCTTTTGTTTGAATGAACTGCAGCGTTTGCCGGGAAATAATATTATCCAGGATTCCATGCAGTATATCGAAAGCCTATAATAACCATGGGGGACTTACATAAAGGACATTTAAAAACAGGTCTTGGACGGAGTTCAATCTTAAAAAATAGGGTCGCCCATTAATGGGCGACCCTATTTCCTATTTTTTATATTTTACTATAAATCCAGGGATTCTCCTACCTTTGGAACAAATACATCGTGTCCTTTTCGTTTCAGCGTATCTGCAAATGCCAGGGTCTGGTCCTCATCCCCGTGGACCAGCGCAATTTTCTTTATATTTAAATTTGATTTTTCAATAAATCGCAGCATCTCATTTTTATCCCCATGGGCACTAAACCCGCCGAGTTTTACGACCTGGGCCGCCAGAGGGTATTCTTTGCCGAGCAAACGCATTCTGGGCGGTTTACCCGTCCGGCCGGACTCCTCGTAAAGCAGACCCTGTTCCAGGATTCTGCGCCCGAGGGTGTGCTGGGCCATGTATCCGACAACAAGAATGGTGTTTTTCGGATCATGTATCTTGTAGCGTAAATGGTGAAGGATGCGCCCGGCTTCACACATACCGGATGCGGAGATAACAATATGCGGCTTTTTCTCACGCATCAGCGCCATGGATTCATCCACGGATGAAGTAAAATTCAACTGGTTAAACATAAACGGGTTATCGCCGTTTTCCAGAAAATCCTCATGTGTTTCGCTGTCATACATTTCCGGATGTTCACCAAAAACCTTTGTGATTCTTGTTGCCAGCGGGCTGTCCACATAAACCGGTATTCGGGGAACCTCGTTTTTATTGTACAACTCATGAATGACATACAGCAGTTCCTGGGTTCGGCCGAAGGCAAAAGAAGGGATCAAAAGGGTTCCGCCGCGTTCGACCGTATCATTTATTACTTTTTTCAGACGCGGCGCCAAATCCACAACCGGCTCATGAAGACGATCACCATAAGTGCTTTCCATAATCAACAGATCAATATCCCGGTCTTCTTCCGCAAAATTCAGCGTGGGGTCTTCTAAAATTGGTTTATCAAATCTGCCGATATCACCGGTAAAGCATACGGCATGCCGTTTACCGTTATTATTTGTTTTAACAATACTGATGGCCGATCCCAGAATATGTCCGGCATCATAGAGGGTGCAAAGCGAATTTTCTCCCACGGCAACAGGCCTTTCATAAGGTATTCCATCAAAAAAAGTCAGCGCGTAATTCGCATCTTTAGTGGAATACATGGGCAATACCGCTTCCAGATGGTATTCTTCAGCCAGTTCATTTATGGCATCCGTGTTCAATCTGTTTTTACCCTTTTTTAATATTTTTTGTATCTCTTTGATTCTGGATGAGCTGCTTTTGCCCTTGCCTGACCCTGATTTAATTTTTGATAAAATGTTACGCACCATTTTATAATTAAGGTAGTTCGCATCTGATTCCTGAATATGGGCGCTGTCCGGAAGCAGATAATGACACGCATCCGCTGATGCGCGGGTGGCAATGATTCGTCCTTTTAAACCCTCTTTTGTCAGTAGCGGGATTCGGCCGGAATGATCGATATGCGCGTGGGAAAGAACTGCGTTGGTAATTATTTTCGGATCAAAAGGCAGCACCCGGTTCTTGCGGTCAGCTTCCTTTCGTCTCCCCTGGTACATTCCGCAGTCTAAAAGAATGTTGTCTTGATGGGTTGTAATCAAATGCATTGAGCCGGTCACTTCTCTTACTGCGCCATAAAATGTTATACGCAAAGCCGTTCTCCTTTATATACTGAAGTTTTAATTACTGCGCCATTAGCCGTAATTTATTATTCTACCCTAAGCTCAACTGAAATGAAAAGGTTTTCAGCATTTTTTTCTATACCACTTTATTTTTGACTCTGATATATAAAAACCATTAATACAGTTTAAAGAAATTGAACCGATCCCAATTCACACAGATCCGAATTGACCGTACTTTTAAAACTGCTTCATATTAAAACCGAAAAAGGAGGGGCTACCGGGCATTTATCTAATTTTAACCTGAAATATCCGGTGCTTATTTTGCTTATGGGAATTAACTTTGTTGAAAAAATTGATAACCTGGTAAAAGTACAAACCGTTTTGATCAGTGTTTCAGACAAATCCGGTCTTGAGACATTGGTCCCCGGTCTTGTAAAAATCAATCCTGATATCAGAATTCTGTCCACCGGTGGAACGTATAATAAGATTAAAGAAATCTTAGGAAATAAATCCTCCGCTATCCTGACACAGGTATCGGATTATACCGGCCAGCCGGAAACCAAAGGCGGTCTTGTCAAGACCCTTGATTTTAAAATTTATTTAGGAATCCTCACGGAAACGTACAATGATTCCCACCAAAACGATCTTAAACGGACCGATGCCAGCCCCATTGATCTGCTCATCGTAAACCTGTATCCTTTTGAGGAAACAATTAAAAAAGACGGTGTTACCGCTGAAATGGCCCGGGGAAATATTGATATCGGCGGCCCCTGCATGATCCGGGCATCGGCCAAAAACTGCCTGCGGGTCGGCTCCGTGGTGGACCCAAAAGATTATGACTCTATTCTAACGGAACTCACATTGAATAAGGGCATGACCACCCTTGAAACCCGTTTCCGGCTGGCGCAAAAAGCCTTTTCCCATACAGCTGATTATGACCGCGCAATTGCAGATTATCTGGGGCAAAAAACAATTAATGATATCCGGGCATGTTATTCGGATATTATTTAATCTTCGATTGAGGAGAGATAAAATGAGCAACGATTTAAAACAGATGTATAAGACCATCATGGACGATCATTTCCCACCGCAAATGGAAATCAGCTTTGTTGACGACGGCCGGAGGCAAACCCTTTTTTATGAAAAAGTCGACTGGACCATCGACAATATCCGGAAAGGACTTCGGTACGGGGAAAACCCGGGCCAGGAGGCCGCTTTGTACCGCATGATCAACGGGAACCTGATTCTAGGGCAGACAGAAACTATAAAGCCCGGAAAATATCTGGTATCTGACATTGAACTGCTCCAATCCGGAAAGCATCCGGGAAAAACAAACCTTACTGATGCGGACAATGCACTGAATATTCTCAGATATTTTTCCGACCAGCCGGCGGTCATTATAGTAAAGCACAACAATCCCTGCGGCGCCGCCATGTCCGATTCCCTGGAAGAGGCATATCACAAGGCATACATGGCGGATCGTGTGGCCGCTTTCGGCGGGTGCATTGCCGTCAACCGTCCCATTGACAAACCCACCGCAGAATCCATTGCCCGGCAGTATGCCGAAGTGGTGGTCGCCCCTGATTTTGAAGAAGGCGCAATGGAAATCCTTGCGAAAAAGAAAAATTTACGGGTCATCCGGATTAAAAATATTGATAACCTGAGCACTTTTGTCGGGCAACGGGTGGTGGAGTTCAAAAACCTGATGGACGGTGGTATTGTGGCACAGTGGTCTTTTGCCCCGCAAGCCCTGGACAAATCAGATTTTGTTCTGGCCCAATGTGAGTATCAGGGGAAGAATTACGTCATCAACCGTCCGCCCATCGAACAGGAATACGCAGATATCCGTTTTGGCTGGCTGTTGGAGTCCGGCATCACATCCAATTCCGTCATTTATGTAAAAGACGGTGTGTCGGTGGGCATTGGAACCGGTGAACAGGACCGTGTTGGCGTGGCTGAAATTGCCAGGGATAAAGCGTACCGCAAACTGGCAGACCGCTACTGCTTTGAATCCCACGGAATTTCCTATAACGACCTCACAGATGATGCCCAAAAAGCGGAAATTGACAGCCGGGTACAAATAGAAAAAGGCGGCCTGATCGGAGCCACTATGGTCAGCGACGCGTTCTTTCCATTCAGGGACGGCATTGATGTGGGCATCCGGGAAGGAGTTTCCGCCGTTGTTCAGCCCGGCGGTTCTTTAAATGATTATCAGTCCATTGAGGCGTGTAATGAAAAGGATGTGACGATGGTACTCACAGGCCAGCGCAGCTTTAAGCATTGATGGCAAAGAAAAAAGGCCAAATTTTTTGTTGCACTTCATTCTTAGTCACTGCAACGTAGCAAGCTACGCCTCGTTCCAAAGAATTTGTGCGCCTCAAATTTGACTCTTTTTTCTTTGCTATCGAACCCCAAGCTCACCTGCCGCTATGGAGCGCAGCGGAATAGCGGTCAGGTGCAGCGATTTGTGTGTGCCGGGCACGGCACATGTTCTTAAAAGTGAGCCAAATGTATCATGATTTTCAGATATTTGGCAAGTCTTAGATCCAGCCTGATGGAGGCGAAGGATGTAGCGGTATGGCAACGGGATATCGGTGACGATATTCCGG
>JAJRPH010000062.1 GCA_024280875.1 Deltaproteobacteria bacterium
ATTACTCAGGATTTGCGCGTCTTGAATTTGGAGCTTTTATACTTTGCCGTCGAAATCTGACTTTTTACGAGACTATCAATATCAATTTAATAAAAATGGAAAACATGATTCGATTACAAAAATATTTATCCGGTGCCGGAGTCTGTTCCCGAAGAAAGGGAGAGGAATATATAAAAGCCGGCCGGGTCAAGGTCAATGGTGAAACTGTCATCGAGCAAGGTGTTCAGGTTGACCCGGAAAAAGACCGGGTGGAAGTTGATGGGAAAATTGTTCGGGGCAATCAGAAATTGATTTACATCATGCTGAACAAGCCAAAAGGATATATTACCAGCCGTAGTCATGGCACAAGGAAGATCGTGTTTGACCTGATCAAAATTAAAGAGCGGTTAAATCCGGTTGGGCGTCTGGACAAAGATTCCACCGGCCTGCTGCTTTTAACCAATGACGGCGAGCTGCATAACCGGCTGATCCATCCATCATTTGATCATGAGAAAGAATATGAGGTTGAAATCTTAAAACCGATAAATGACCAATCGCTTGAGATTCTTCGTCGGGGTATTGTCATAGATAATAAAAAAACACGGCCGGCAAAAATAAAACGCATGGCTGAATGCCGGTTTATAATTATTTTAAAAGAAGGCCGTAAACGCCAAATTCGGCGAATGGTTGAGAAAGTCGATAACCGGGTGGTCAGCCTTCACCGAACCAGGATATCAACGCTTCACATCGGTCAATTAAAAATAGGGGACTGGCGCCATCTTTTACCCAATGAAGTGGGTGCATTGCGGAAGTCCTGCGGTCTGAAATGAACTCAGCATTATTCAAAATCAATTTTCTGATGCTTTATATTAATGGCTTCAACAATGAATGCCACATGTTCGCCGATATTGGTGGCAAGATCTCCCACACGTTCTAAACATCTGGAAATGATAATCGTCTGGACGGACCGCCTGGTGTTTAAAATCCGCTTTTCAGTGGCAGGCGTACTTTTCACCATCTTGTCAATGAGTGTCTGAAGCACTTCCAGCGTATGTTTATCGGCAATATCATCCATTTGACGAATTCTGATGGCTTTTTGGGTGTCTTCCTCTACTAAGGATGTGATCGCCGCTTCAAGCATGGAGGCAACAATTTCTATCAATCCCTCCATTGCCGGGATATGTTCAAGAGGCGGATGCTGACATAAAAATAAAGTCCGTTCGGAAATATTCACCGCCTGATCGGCAATCCGTTCCAGTTCTTTGCTGATTTTGGTCGCCCCGAGGATAAAACGCAGATCCCTGGCCATTGGCTGTTCCAGTGCCAGCAATTTTAAGACAATCTGGTCTACTTCTAGTTCCAGGTTGTTTATTTCCCTGTCCCCGTCAATGACGGTCTGGGCCAGCTCATCGTTTCTGTTCAGGTATGCCTGTGTCGCTTTTTCAAACGCGCGCCGGGTCAATGCCGCCATGCTCAGCAGTATCATTTTCAGATCATCAAGTTTTTTAATAAAATGTCGTTCCATATTTTTCTCCTTATTTTCCTAACCCGGAATGCTCCAGCTCATGAAAAATCTGTCTACTCTTGATTTCTTACGTCTGATTCGTTCATTTGCAAGGCATAAGGGGTGAAGCTGTAGCGGTTTACCTCGAACCGCTTATAACACAGCAAATGGACGGATCAGGCATGAGAAATATTATCCGAAGCGGCCGGTTATATAGTCTTCCGTCTGCTTTAAAGCAGGACGGGTGAATATGGTTTCCGTGTCTCCGGTTTCAATGAGTTTTCCCATGTAAAAAAAAGCGGTGATGTCGGATACCCTGGCCGCCTGCTGCATACTGTGCGTTACAATGATAATGGTAAAGTTTTTTTTCAACTTATGGATTAAATCTTAAATTTTCTGGGTGGCAATCGGATCAAGCGCTGAGGCTGGTTCATCCATCAGCAGCACATCCGGTTCAACTGCCAGTGCTCTTGCAATACAAAGTCGTTGCTGCTGCCCACCGGACAAGCCTAAGGCGGAATCATTGATCCGGTCTTTGACTTCATCCCATAGCGCGGACTGGTTCAGCGCTTTTTCAACGCGGGTTTTTAATTGTTTTTTGTCTTTTATTCCATTTACGCGTAGCCCGTAAGCCACGTTTTCAAAAATGGTTTTGGGAAACGGGTTCGGCTTTTGAAATACCATTCCTACGCGGCGTCTTAAGCTGACCACATCAATATTGCTTGCGTAAATATCTTCCCCGTCCAGCTGGATATCGCCTTTAACCCGTGTTCCTGGGATCAAATCATTCATCCGGTTCAAGCATCTTAAGAAAGTGCTCTTACCGCATCCTGACGGACCGATCAAGGCGGTTACCTGATTGATATTAATTGTAATAGATATATCGTCCAGCGCCTTAAAATCTCCATAATAAAAATCTAAGTGCCGGGCGATTAGTTTGGGTGAATTTTCCATTCAACTTGTCCTTATGTGCTTGCTTGAATTTGAGAATTAACAGGCTTGATGGCTTCGTAAAAAGCTTTTGGATGGCGCTTCGCGTCACTATATCAACAAATAACTTGCGATCAACCATGTATATTTATAAACAATTGCCTGATGCATCAGGCAATAAAAGCCGTATGGACACTGATGCCCTTGCGC
>JAJRPH010000063.1 GCA_024280875.1 Deltaproteobacteria bacterium
AAAACCGAATTGCTGTTTGTGGCGTTATTCTTACGCCTGCTCAAACCCGGTGGCCGGGCTGCCGTGATTGTACCGGACGGGGTGTTGTTCGGCTCATCCAAGGCCCACAAGGGGTTACGCAAAATGTTGGTAGAAGACCAGAAACTGGATGCCATTATTTCCATGCCGTCAGGGGTGTTCAAACCCTATGCCGGAGTGTCCACGGCTGTGGTGCTGTTTACCAAGACCAACTCCGGCGGTACGGATCATGTTTGGTTTTATGATATGCAGGCAGACGGGTTTTCGCTGGATGACAAACGCACTCCCCTGGATCAGACCCGGCATGAGACCAACAATATCCCAGATATAAAAAAGCGCTGGAAGACATTAAAAGCTGAAGCCAAACGCAAACGTACGGATCAGTCCTTTATGGTGCCCAAAGCGGAAATTGCGGAAAACGGCTATGACCTTTCCATCAACCGGTATAAGGAAATTGTTTACGAGGAAGTCAAATATGATCCCCCGCAAAAAATCCTGATGGATTTAAAGGCGCTGGAAGCGGAAATTCAGGATGGGCTTACAGAGCTGGAGGGGATGTTGAAGTGAGCTGGCAATTCGTAAACTTAAAAGATGTTTGTGATATTAAAACTGGGCGCAAAGATGCAAATCATGGAGAAAATGATGGCCCTTATCCATTTTATACATGTGCATTAAAACCTATTAAAAGCCCTACAAAGTCTTTTGACGCGCCAGCAATTATTTTACCAGGGAACGGTGCCAATGTTGGTAAAGTCTTATATTGCAACGAGCCATTCGAGGCTTATCAAAGGACTTATATATTAAACGATTTCCGAAATATTGATTTTGATTTTCTAAAATTTTATTTTAAATACAGATGGGTAAGGCATGTTCAGACCGACCAATATGGATCTGCTACTAACTATCTTCGCATGCGAAATTTTGATGAGTTTCAGGTTCCTCTTCCCCCCAAATCAGCACAAAAACGTATCGCCACCATCCTGGACAAGGCGGATGCGCTGCGGGAAAAACGCCGCCAGGCCATCGCCAAACTCGACGAACTCCTTCAATCCGTGTTTCTAGATATGTTCGGCGATCCTGTGACGAATCCGAAGGGGTGGGGCATAGTCAAACTACCTGATACCGCAATCCATTTTTGTGATGGGCCCTTTGGATCAAATTTAAAAACAGAACATTATAAGGAATTTGGTGTTCGTGTTGTTAGGCTAAAGAATATTGGAGTTGGAGAGTTTGTTGACAGAGATAAAGTGTTTATATCTAAAGAACATTACAACTCTCTCCCCCGTAATCATTGCTTCCCTGAAGATATTTTAATTGGAACTCTTGGTGATCCCAATCTTAGGGCGTGTATTTTGCCAAAAACGATAAGTTGTGCATTAAATAAAGCCGATTGTGTTTTGCTTCGTCCTAATAAAGAAACTGCAACAGCGGAATATTTATGCTGGTTGATTAATAATCCATCTCTTTTAGCAAAAGCTTCCGGGCTCATTCTCGGCCAGACCCGTTTGAGAATAAGCATGGGCAGATTAAAAAGCTTGGATATTCCACTACCGCCACTATCAATCCAGCAACAATTTTCAGACACGGTAAAAAAAATTCAGGATATTAAGTCAGACAAGCTTATGCATAACGACAAGCTCGACAACCTCTTTGCCTCCCTCCAGCAACGGGCATTTAAAGGAGATCTCTGAATTTTATGAGCAACTTCGACTTCCTGAAAACCGAGTTTAAGAGCTTTTATCCGAATGCCAGCCAAGCAGAAAAACTGGCGCTCTCGGATTCTCGGGGAAGTTGTTTTTATGCTCGCCTGGCCCTGGAGATGGCGGTTCACTGGCTGTATAATCACGACCAGACCCTGCGCCGACCGTATGAACATATGCTGGGGGCGCTGATTCATGAGCCGACATTCCAGCAGCTTTTGCCGCCGCCGTTGTTCAACAAGATTAAAGCCATTCAGAAGGCCGGAAACCAGGCCGCCCATAACCCCAAACCGGTCATGGCCTATGATGCCGTGCGCATTTGCAGAGAATTGTTCCATTTGCTGTATTGGCTGGCAAGAACCTATACCCGGCTCAGTGACCCCAAAGAGCTGGATATTTCATTTAATCCGGATTTGCTCAAGCCCCGGAACCTCAAAACTCAGGCAAAAGTCATCCCCTCTACTGTTGATGCGTTACAAAAGCAGGAAGAAGCGTTTGAAAAACAGCAGGCGGAGCAGGATAAAAAAATAAAACAGCGGGAAGCCGCCATCTCCGCACAGGCGAAAACCCTGGAAGAGCGGGAAGCTGCGCTTAAAGATCTGGATGCCGAACTGGCAACGTTGCGGGAGGAACTGGCTGCGGCCAAAGAGAAGAACCTGAAAGTGCCGGATAGCCATGATTACAGCGAGCTTGCAACCCGTAAGCTGATCATCGATCTTTTGCTGAAAGAAGCCGGATGGAGCATTGGACCAAATGGATCAGACGTGTCCGAGGAATACCCGGTCATTGGCATGCCCAACCAGAAAGGGGAAGGGTTTGTTGACTATGTGCTGTGGGGTGATGACGGCCTGCCCCTGGCTGTAGTGGAAGCCAAAAAAGCGTTAAAAGATCCCCATGTAGGGCAGCAGCAGGCCAAACTGTATGCGGATTGCCTGGAAACCATGAAAGGCCGACGGCCGGTGATTTTCTTTACCAATGGATATGAAACCTGGCTGTGGGATGATGTGCTGTATCCGCCCCGGATGGTCCAGGGATTTAATACCATGGCCGAACTCCAGCTCATGGTCCAGCGCCGGACGTTAAGAAAAGACCTGACCGGAGTAAACGTAAAAGAATCCATTGTAGACCGCCATTATCAGAAACGAGTGATCCAGTCTTTGTGCGAGGCATTTATGCAGTCCCAGCGTAAGGGGCTGCTGGCCATGGCCACCGGCACAGGCAAAACCCGGACCGTTATTGCCCTGGTGGAACTGTTGATGCGGTGCAACTGGGTCAAACGGGTGCTGTTTCTAGCCGACCGGGTCGCGCTGGTGAATCAGGCCGTGGGAGCTTTTAAGACGCATCTGCCGGAATCCAGCCCGGTGAATCTGGTGACCGAGAAAAATGGCCTGGGAAGGGTGTGTGTCTGCACCTATCCAACCATGATGGGGTTGATTGATTTCATGAAAGATGGCAAGCGCGCATACGGTGTTGGCCATTTTGATCTGGTGGTGATCGATGAGGCGCACCGGAGTGTTTATCAAAAATACCGGGCTATTTTCGAGTATTTTGATTCTTTGCTGGTGGGCCTGACTGCCACACCAAGGGATGAAGTCCATCATGATACGTATCATCTGTTTGACCTTGAAACCGGTATCCCTACGGATGCGTATACCCTGGAAGAGGCAGTCAAAGACGGATTCCTGGTACCGCCCAAACCGGTTTCCGTGCCCCTCAAGTTTCAGCGTGAAGGCATCCGGTATGATGATTTAAACGAAGACGAAAAA
>JAJRPH010000064.1 GCA_024280875.1 Deltaproteobacteria bacterium
TAGTATTATCAGGCGGTAGCACACTTTCAATCAAAAGTCTAGATATTTTTAATGTTTTTAAGTAGTTATATGGATCCCTCAAAATGCATTGGTCGAAAATTATTTTTCATGTTATCAAAAGTCAAATGCGGTTACCCTGAAAATAATGTTTACACCTATTGACAGTGTTATTTTTTTTTAGTACTGATGTAAGAACTTTTTTGACATAATGCTTTGATACATCAATCATTATACAAATTAATGATCTTATGCAGCCTGTTCTCTGGAGGATAAAATGGATCTGAAACGTAAGTTGGAAACCGGGAACTTTGCGATTCTCGCAGAGATTGAACCACCCAAAGGCACAGACATCTCCGCTATGGTGAATAACGCGGCAAAAGTAAAAGAAGAAGTAACCGCTTTTGTGGTTCCTGAAATGAGCAATGCCGTTATGCGAATGAGTGCACTGGGAGCGGCCATGATTCTTGAAGCCAAACGAATGGAAACAGTCATGCAGGTTTGCTGTCGTGATCGTAATCGGATAGCGCTTCAGGCAGATCTTCTCGCTGCCTCTGCTTGTGGCATCACCAATGTGATGGCTGTCACCGGCGAAGATCCCAGTTTCGGAGACCATCACCAGGCGGCAGCCGTCTATGATATCACTATTGATGAGCTTTTACAAACGATTCAAGGGCTTAAAAAAGGTAAAGACATGGCCGGAATTGAACTGTCCGGCAAACCTGATTTCATTGTAGGATCAATGGTTAATTCCGGCCTTGAAGGCACCGCTCTTGATCAGGAAATTGATGCGATGAAACGCAAAATGGATGCCGGAGCCCGTTTTTTTATCACCCCCCCCCTTTTTGATATTTCTTCCATTGAACCGTTCATGAATAAAATAAATACCAGCGATGTTCATATTATTCCTACTGTTATATTGCTGAAATCGCTTGGAATGGCCAGGTATATGTCAAGAAACATGAAACACGTTTATATTCCGGACGAACTGGTTAAAAGAATCCAGAAAGCCCCGGATAAAGTTCGGGAATGTATCCGGATTGCTCAGGAATCCGTCTCTGCTGTCAAAAAGAATGAATTCAGCGGAGCTATGATTTCCACCATTGGATGGGAAGATCGGCTTTACGATATTATACACGGCATCTAACTTTAGGGAGTGTGGAATGGATCAGAAACCCGAACCTGTACAAAACAGACAAAAAAGTGATACTGTCGGTGCCGCTATGGTGGTCGGGGCTGGCATCGCAGGTATGCAGTCTGCTATTGATTTAGCGAATTCAGGATATTATGTCTATCTTCTGGAAAAATCATCCGCCATTGGCGGCCTCATGTCCCAGTTGGACAAAACCTTTCCCACCAACGACTGTGCTATGTGAGTCATCTCTCCCAAACTGGTCGAGGTCGGCCGGCATTTAAACATTGAACTTAAAACCGGAACTGAAGTCATTGCCTTAGACGGTCAGCCAGGTAATTTCAAAGCAAAAATTCGCCAGGAACCAAGATTCGTTGATCTATCGAAATGCACGAGCTGCGGAGAATGCACCAAAGTATGCCCCATCGACGTCACCAACGAACAGGATAAAGGCCTGTCAACACGCAAAGCTATTTTTAAAAAATACCCCCAGGCTATCCCGGGCGCTTTTGCCATCAGCAAAAGGGGGACCGCCCCCTGCAAGGCAACCTGCCCGGCCCATGTCAGCATCCAGGGATACATCGCGCTGATTAATGAAGGAAAATATTTTGAAGCATTAAAACTATTCAAACAGGATCACCCCTTCCCCGGTATCTGCGGACGGGTTTGCCACCACCCGTGCGAAGGCGAATGTACTCGGGGCGATTACGATGAATCTTTAGCAATTCGTGAGCTGCATCGATTTCTGGCAGACTGGGAGCAGACCCAGGGCTCACCCTATATCCCCAAAGTACCGGAAAAAAGAGACGAAAAAATCGCTATTATCGGTTCCGGGCCAGCGGGGCTGGCAGCAGCATATTTTCTGACTCTTAAGGGATATCAGGTTATAATTTTTGAAAAACTGCCAATTCCCGGCGGCATGATGGCGGTTGGCATCCCTGAATACCGGTTGCCCGGAAATACCCTTAACAGTGAAATTCAGGCCATTGAGAAAATGGGCGTGAAAATCAAAACCAATGTGACTTTCGGCAAGGACATTACTCTGGAAAGTCTCAAAGCAGACGGCTTTTCAGCCACATTTATGGCAATCGGCCTGCATGGCGGCCGCCCGCTTGGCGTTGAAAACGAAGATGCCGACGGTGTTCTACAGGGAGTTGATTTTTTACGTGATGTGGCCATGGGAAATGATGTTTCAATCGGCAATGATGTCCTGGTTATCGGCGGCGGAAACGTTGCCATTGATGTTGCCTTGTGCGCTAAACGAAAAGGGGCTGATAATGTAACACTCGTCTGCCTTGAATCACGGGATGAAATGCCGGCATGGAAGCATGAAATCGAAGAAGCTCTTGAGGGTGACATCAATATTGTCAACAGCTTTGGGCCGAAAAACTTTTTTATTGATAAAAGCAACCGGGTATCCGGAATCGAATTTAAAACATGTTCAGCGGTTTTTGATGAAGACGGCCACTTCAGCCCGCAATATGATGAAAATGATTGTCAGGCCTTTTTCGGCGACACGATCATCGTTGCCATCGGGCAATCAACTGATCTGGAACACATAACCGAACAGGATATTGCAACCACCCGCGTGGGAGGTCTTTTTGCAGACCCGGTCACCCTTCAAACACCTATTGAGTGGGTCTTTGCCGGTGGCGATGCCTTTTACGGCCCCAAGTCTGTTGTTGATGCGGTTTCCTGCGGTAATGAGGCGGCAGAAAGCATCCACCGTTTTATAAACGGCCTGGACTTAAAAGAAGGCCGTGAAAAGATATGGGAGTTTGAAAAGCCCGATATTATCAACGAACCGTTGAAAAACAGAACAACGGTCCGCTGCCTGGACCCTGAAGCCAGAGAATGCAATTTTCTGGAAGTCTCATACGGCTATGACGAAAGTGAAGCAAAAACTGAGGCTGATCGATGCCTGAAATGCGGCATTTGTTCCGAATGTTATCAATGCGTGGACGCGTGCCTCGCCGGCGCCATTGACCACAGCCAAACGGTCATGGAAGAAACGCTTGAAGTCGGTTCCGTCATCCTCTGCCCCGGTAATGATGTGTTTGATCCGTCTACTCTAGAAGACATCTATCATTACAAAACAAGCCCCAATGTCATGACCAGCCTGGAATTTGAAAGAATTCTTTCTGCATCCGGCCCCACCATGGGCCACCTGGTTCGGCCGTCTGATGAAAAAGAGCCGGAAAGAATCGCCTGGCTCCAATGTATCGGCTCCAGAGACACCAACCGGTGCGGAAACGGCTATTGTTCTTCGGTTTGCTGCATGTATGCGGTCAAAGAAGCTATGATAGCCAAGGAACACTCCAAAGGCGACCTTGACACGGTCATCTTTAATATGGATATCCGGACATTTGGCAAAGATTATGAAAAATATTACCTTCGTGCCAAAGACGATGACGGTGTGAAATTTGAAAAAGCCAGAATCCATACCATCGATGAAATAGGAGATACCGGGAACCTCCGGCTCAGGTACGCGGATGAAGCCGGAACAATTCAGGAAGAAGAATTTGATATGGTGGTGCTTTCCGTAGGCCTGCAGGTTTCGGAATCCGCCATTCACACCGCTAATCTGCTGGATATTGAACTAAACAAAAATAACTTTGCAAAGACCGCGCCCTTTACACCTATGGAAACCAGCCGACCGGGTGTTTTTGCCTGCGGCGTTTTTCAGGGCCCCAAAGACATCCCCACTTCCGTTACTGAAGCCAGCGCAGCTGCCTGTGCTGCCGGTCGCTATATGGCTGAAGCCAGAGGAA
>JAJRPH010000065.1 GCA_024280875.1 Deltaproteobacteria bacterium
ACCTTTCCAATGGATTTATTTTCATCTGCAGAAAGATAGACCCCAGCGTCTTCAGTAGTTATTTTCCTGGGATCATACCCGGCAAATGCATAGGTAAAGTCAGCATTTTCTTGCGACAACAGGGCCTGATCACCTATAAATTTTTCCGAAAATCCGGATTGGTCATTGTTGTAGGGAAGCACAAAAGTCCAGGGATTGTTAGTAAAAAGCCATGGCCCAATATCCTGGTGGGAAAGCGGCAGAGCGGCACCTGCCCTTAAAGAATCCCTTGCTGCAAGGCCACACGAAATGAGCCCCATAGGACTACCCGCATTCAGAATTAATTCCCATAGCTTGACAGTGTGCGCTTTTTCGATAAAAATCTCAAATCCGAATTCTCCGGTGTATCCGGTGCGGGAAAGCAGAACAGGTGTCCCGTCATTAAGCAGCACAGGTTCTTCACAAAAAACGCCAGCATCAAAATATCCTTTAAATGAAAAGTAGGGAAACCGGTTAAAAATTTTATCCGCATCTTTTATGACGCGGTTTAATATTCTGGCAGAAAGCGGTCCCTGCACATCCATTTTCCCCAACTGATCAGTCAAATCGTTAATTATCGTATCATTGGATTCAAGATGATCTGTTAAATGCTGAGAGATTAAACTTCCCATGCCCGCATTGACCACTACCATGTAATGATTTTCAACGGCCTGTGACACTATCGCATCATCAATGACCTCACCTTTTTCATTTAAAAAAACCCCATAAACACTTCTGCCCGAAGATAAAGGAGCCTTTTTCCGCCCGATGCAGGCTTGCAGATCTTTTGAAAAACATTTTTGCAGCAGGTTTAAAGACCCGTTCCCTTTGATCGTCACCACCGCCATATGGCTGGTATCAAAAATACCTGCATGGGTTATCACATTCAAATGTTCGGTCTTGACGCCTGCGGGGTACCACAAAGGCATGGTATATCCGCCAAACAAGGCCATATTAGCGCCTTGGGTTACATGCCAGTCACACAGTGGCGTTTTTTTTGATTCTGTTGTCATTTATCTTCTCCTAATTCAACTATCCATGTATCTCCATGCCTGATGCCTTCATTGCTGTTTCCATCATTACTTCAGAGAGCGTCGGATGAGCGTGTATGGTTTCCGCCAACTCTTTTACCGTGCATCCTTTTTGAATCGCAAGCGTACCTTCCGCAATCAAATCAGTCGCATGGGGCCCCACGATATGAACACCCAGTATTTTTCCGCTGTCCTGTTCTGAAATTATTTTCACCTGCCCGGCGATTTCACCGATAACGTGCGCTTTTCCGATGTGACGGAAAAGCACACTGTCAGCTCTGACGGCCTTATATTGCTCCTTTGCCTGTTCTTCAGTAAGACCGACATTTGCGACTTCAGGGATTGTAAAAATCGCCCCGGGGACTGCATCGTATTTCATCCACCGGTCACCTTTCATGGCATTTTCAACCGCCACAAGCCCTTCGGATGAGGCGACATGGGCGAGCATTATTTTTTCAGGCCCGAGCACATCGCCAATGGCAAAAATGTCATCAACATTTGTTTCCATTTTCTCATTTGCCAAGATCCATCCCTTAGAATCAAGCGCAACCCCAGCTTTTTTCAGGCCTATTCCTTCTGTATTGGGTTTTCGACCCACACAGATCAACACTTTTTCTGCTTCAATGATTTGAGATGGAATGGTGTCATTGTTTTGAGAATCTGAAAAAGGAGACTTGCCAATGGAAACCCTTAGATATTCATTGTGACTTTCCACAGATTCCACGGTTCGGTTTAAGATAATTTTTATCTTTCGCTTTTTCATCTCCCTTGCGATGACTTTAGAGCATTCCTCATCGACTGAAGGAAGCGGCAGCAGCCGGGTCAGTCCTTCCACTACAGTGACCTGTGTGCCGAACGAAGAAAAAATAAATGCAAATTCACAGCCAATAACACCCCCACCGACAATCACCATAGATTTTGGCACCTCGGACAATTCAAGAACATGGCTGCTGGAGAGGATCTTTTGGCTATCAAACGGAATCGATGGAATCTCATAAGGCTCTGACCCGGTCGCCACAATAAGTTTATCCCATACTATTTCCTTGATGTTGCTGTCCGCCAACAGGACCTCTATCTTATGGGGAGCTGTAATTCTCCCCTTACCTCGCAAATATTCAATTTTGTTATTCGCCAACAGGTTTAAAATCCCTTTGGCCTGTGTTTGAACCACGGTCTCTTTACGAGCCATCAGGCCTTTCATGTCCAGATATGCGTCTCCAGCGATGGCGATCCCAAATTCCTTTGACCGTTGATAATGATTGAGCAGTTCAGCAGTGGTTTTCATTACTTTGGACGGGATACACCCGCGGTTTAAGCAGGTTCCGCCCACTTGGCCGGCTTCTATTAATGTGACTTCAGCGCCCATTTTTGCTGCGCGAATTGCTGCAACATATCCTCCCGGGCCGGCGCCCAATATTACTATTTTAACTGGCATAAAAAACTCCTGTTATTTCACTGTATACAGTGTCTGAACGAAAACCTCGGCTTCTCGTAGGTTGGATAGAGCCCGCTCTAACATGTTGGGTTTCGCTACGCTCTACCCAACCTACAAAAAACAAACGTTTAGCCAATTTTAGATTCTAAAAGGACGAAACCCAACATGTTAGAGCGGGTGGGTTTTCGTTCAACCACTAGATAAGATGCAATTCCGCAAGCTTTTCCTGTGTGGGCAACCCATCTTCGGTCCATCCCATGACCTCGTAGTATTCATCCAGCATTGCATCCAGGTCCACTGTTTCACCGGAACTTTCGCCTTTGGTCATCGGTTCTGCTAAAAATCGTTTGGGTAGTGTGTCGTCTTTTCTGGAAAAACCGAGCGTCCCATTGAACAGGCGTTCTAAATTAATAATCCTTTCAGCCGCTTGATTAAATGATTGTTCATCCATTTTAAGACCGGTCACCGAATTAAAACCATCCACAAGATCCTGCAAATTCATTCCCGCACGAAGCGTTGAACAGATAGCGATCGAGTCGACGATACACATACTGAGCTGCTGATCTCTGACCAAAGCTGCCTTTCCTTTTGTTTCCAAACGATTTTTCTGAACAATTTCCGGGCCCATGGTGGTTGCCATCATATGG
>JAJRPH010000066.1 GCA_024280875.1 Deltaproteobacteria bacterium
CAAAAAATACCCGAGAGCTAAACTATCGACCATTGCCCCATATAGGGAGGTAACTTAAATGCCTCCCTTATCATTTTTTCACCACTATCCATTAAGATTTAAACTTAATTTAATTGGTTACTTGTATCATGCTGATAATAGAAGTGCTCGCCGCGAAAGACAGCATCCCATTGCATAATACAATAGCGATTCTGTACACCAGAAAAGATTAGGCAACCACAAGATATCTTTTCCTGATTTCCCCTTTTTTAAAGTTATTGAGACACCACTCAGGGTTTGAAAAAGAATATATTGAAAGTAATTAAAAACAAGGGTGATATAACAATTGCTATATAACACTTGTTATTTAAATATAGAAAATTATATGTTTAAATAATAAATATTTATGATGAATATGTCTGGGGTTAATCGGAGCAAATTAAAGAAAAAAGAGAGCCAGTTAAAATATTTTAACGCCGGGATTCCGGCCAGGGAGGGTGTCATGGGATTTGTAAAATCATTTGAAGAGATTATGGCCAACACAAAGGCAACCGCAGATTTTTATGGTGCGGAGATGCTGACGGTTTTCTGGGAGACCAAACCGGAAATTATCGAAAAACTCCTGCCGCCACCGCTGAAGCCCGCAGATGATCCCATTGCCATGGCATTTGTGGCAAACTATCCGGCCACTAATTTTGACTGCATTTACAAGGAGAGCGCGCTGTTTATCCGTGCCGAATATGACGGGGAAGAAGGGGCCTACTGTCTGGCCATGCCGGTTACCAGTGACATTGCCATGGCCGGTGGTCGGGAGGTGTTCGGGTTCCCGAAAAAAATGGCAGACATTGAATTTAAAAAAGAAGACAACATCGTCAGCGGCTGGACCGAGCGGCGGGGGGTTCGGTTTATGGAAATTAAAGCAACGCTGACCGGAAAATTTAATGATCCAACGGCTCAGGATCTGATCGTCAACGCCGGGATGGGTGACGACGGAACCATGAAAGCAACTTCATATAATTTTAAGCATTTTCCAGCACCGGAAGGTGGAATGATGGATTATGATCCCCGGTTGGTGAAACAGGAAACCGAGTTCAAGTCCAAGGTCATGGAATTTGGTGAAGCAGAAATCATCTTCAACCATTCGGATTATGATCCCTGGATTGAGGTGGAAGTGGTCAAGATGCTGGGCGCAATTTATACGGAGGGAGATAATTCCATGCTGGGCGGAAAGGTGGTTGCAGAAGTCGGTTTAATGGAGTTTGCGCCGTATGCTTTCCTGAAGTGGGATATGGTATAAAATAATTGGGGGTGAGAGATGACATTTCGGGATATTGATATCAATATCAGTAAAGAGACAAAGTCGATGCTGAAAGAGGTGGAGAAATTCAGCATGGAGGTGATGCGGCCGGCAGGGATTGAGTTGGACAGGTTGGGTGATCCGGAGGATGCGGTTAAAAACGAATCTGTGTTGTGGGATGTCTTTAAAGGCTTTCGTGAAATGGACCTTCACTTGCTTCAAATCCCAAAACGACTTGGCGGCATGGCAGATGATCTGGATCCCATGGCAGGCATTTTGATTACCGAACAGCTCGGGTATGCAGATACGGGTCTGACTATCAGTATGGGGGTTTCCAGTCTTCCTTTCGATGCGGCAGCACAATTCCCCATGCCGGAAATGCAGCAGCTGGCCAGGGATTTTTGTGCGGACAAATCCGGCGAAATGGTCGGGTGCTGGGCTATTACGGAGCCGAATCACGGCACGGACTGGAGTCTTGGTGGGAATAAACCGAAATGCGGGCCTTCGGTTACGGCAGTACTAAAAGGTGATGAATATATTGTCAACGGGGAAAAATCCGAATGGGTCTCCAACGGAACCATTGCCACCCATGCGGTGCTTCATGTCGGGCTTTATCCGGAACGGGGCATGGACGGTCAGGGGCTTGCCATTCTTCCCCTGGATCTGCCGGGAATATCCAGGGGAAAAGCACTGGATAAAATGGGCCAGCGGTCTTTAAATCAGGGGTCGATAATTTTTCAGGATGCCCGTATTCCCAAAAAATACATGGTCATTCCGAATCCGGATTTTTTAAAAGCCACGACCGGCCAGGGACTGGCCAATGTGAACGGCGGGATGTCTATTGTTTTTGCCGGTCTGGCAAAAGCCGCCTATGATGAAGCTTACAGATATGCCCGAAAGAGGATTCAGGGCGGGGTGCCGTTATTTGAGCATAAAAATATCAAGGTGAAACTGATGCAGATGTTTACCATGGTTGAGGCAGCAAGAGCAAATGCGAGACGAATGGCAATGTATAATCTTGAAAATCCCATGAATCCGTCCGTCATTCATGCCGTGGCAGCCAAGTGCCTGTCCACGGAAACCGCCACACAGGTTGCCAGTGACGCCATGCAGATATTCGGCGGAAATGGTCTGGCAAAGGAATACCCCATTGAAAAGATGTTTCGCGATGCCCGGGCCTCCATGATTGAAGACGGGGTCAATGAGGCCCTGGCCATCAAGGCAACCGAATTTATGTAATTTTTACTTCCAACTAACTCGTTTATAACATTTTAATATAATTGATAAGTTGTTTTTTTGATACAGTGGTGAATCGTCACCATGAAAAGATTTATAATAAAATGATTTCAATAACTTAAGGCTTAAATCGCTGCGAGAAAGAGACCTCCATATGAAAGAACTTAATAATAAGGTTGCCACAATCACGGGAGCGGGTTCCGGTATCGGTCAAATGCTTGCGGTTAATCTTGCCGCCAAAGG
>JAJRPH010000067.1 GCA_024280875.1 Deltaproteobacteria bacterium
AATACCAGAAGCCAGGTATGGCCGGATACAAAGGCGACGATCAAAGTTCCGGAAGCCTTTGGTTCAGATTCGAGGGGGCATATTAAGTTGTCGGGAATCGTACAGAATCTTGGGGCAAACGGTTTATTCATTGAGACTGATGAAATCGTTCCTGTTCCGGCAAGAGCGGACATTCTGATTGATTTTGATCCGGAATCAAAGTCACCCGGCTTGAAGGTTCTGGCATCGGGTGAAACCGTTCATTTGGCAAAAGGGGGGATAGGCATTCGTTTCATTTCCATTGATTTGAATAAACTGCAGAAATGCATTATTGCCAAAATGAATAAACTGGAGGAATCGGCAAAATACAAGCTGACTGGTGTTTAGGTATTATCATTGGTTTTTGGTTTTTTTCTCGCTTCCCATGCTGTCTATGGTACAGAAAATAATAAACGGAAATGTAATAATGAACTCAAAGATAAATCCAATAGGGATGGTAATTAATATTAAAGGAAGATTGACCGTATAAAATTTAATTTTTTTGAGTTTCTTTCGTATATAGTTAAACATATCGTTAAAAAATCATATTTTTTATCTGCAAAATTAAAAGAAAAAGGCCTAAAATCAGTAAATTCTAATACGCTGGCAAGACAAAAAAACCGCGAACAGACAGAAGATCGCGGTTTTTTTTGTATATGTGGTGCCGAAGGCCGGATTTGAACCGGCACGGGCGTAACCCACTACCCCCTCAAGATAGCGTGTCTACCAAATTCCACCACTTCGGCATAGATAGTTGGTTACACAGCGCTACTGTGAAGACTGCGGTTCTGCGGTATCTTCGGGAACAGGCGCGGGTTCCGTTGGCATAACTTCCTGTGGTGTCTGATCCGGAGTCGCAGTATTTTGTTCTGTCTGAGTTTTTTCAGGAACCGTCACCGGTTGGTCAGAAACAGTGGGTTGCATCTGCGCCTGCTGGGTTGCCGGTTTGATGTTTGAGACAACGGATTTACCGCCGCTTTTGGATATATAAGCAAGGGTTAACGAAGTGATCATAAATATCACCGCTGCCACAGTCGTCATTTTACCAAGAAATGTGCCGGCACCAGTGTTGCCGAAAAGGGCTTGGCTACCTGCGCCTCCAAAAACAGCACCCATGTCAGCGCCTTTGCCGGTTTGCAAAAGCACAATCAGAATGAGTGCAATACTGACAATTACGTGTATTGTTATGATTAATGCAGTCATAAGTCTCTATTTATTGATTAATTTTGATTAATATTAAAAATGTATAATTTTACTAAAAGAATCTGGATTTAAACTGGCACCACCAACAAGGGCTCCGTCAACATCCGGCAATGCCATCAACTCGGACACATTTTCCGGCTTGACGCTCCCTCCATACAGAATCCGGGTGGCTTTTGCAAGCATATTTCCGAATCTTTTTTCAATCATATCTCTCAAAAACGCATGAACTTCCTGAACCTGCTCAGGGGTTGCTGATTTCCCCGTTCCAATTGCCCAGACCGGCTCATATGCAATAACGAGCGAATGGTGCTCATCAAAAGTTAAATCTTCTAACCCTTTTTCTATCTGTTTGTCAAGCACTGAAAATGTTTTTTTCTCATCTCTTTGTGCTTCTGTTTCACCCACACAGAGAATAGGGATGAGCCCGGAAGAGCTGGTAGCCTTGATTTTCTTATTAACTGTCTCGTTTGTTTCTCCAAAATATTGCCGGCGCTCAGAGTGGCCTATTATAACATACTGACATCCGGCTGAAATCAGCATCGGTGCAGAAATTTCACCGGTAAACGCGCCTTCTTTTTCCCAGTAGATGTCCTGAGCCCCGAGATCAATCCGGGTGTTCCGGACAACCTCCGAAACAACCGCAAGCGATGTAAACGGTGGCGCAATCAGAATATCGACATTTTCGATATCAGATACCAAATCTAACAGTTGAGTTGCTGCATCCACTGCTTCGTTACAGTTTTTAAACATTTTCCAGTTGCCCGCAATCAATGGGATGCGATATTCCATAAAGAAAACTCCTCGGATTGAAAAGTTGGTGAAAAAGGCCGGCGTACGTTCATTTCAGACCGGTCGCCGGCTGAACTGTTTATAGCTGCTTGCCGATCATTTCCGCAAGGTCAATCATTCTTGTGGAATACCCGGTTTCATTATCATACCATGACAATACTTTTACCATGTTATCTATAGCGTAAGTCGTCGGTGCGTCAACAATAGATGAGAGGGGGCTTCCGTTAAAGTCACTTGAAACAAGCGGCAGATCACTGTATCCGAGAATACCGGAAAGCGAGTTTTCAGAGGCATTTTTCAGGGCGGCATTAATATCTTCAGCGCTCACGCCGGCCTTTTTAATTGTGACCACCAGGTCGACCACCGATACATTCGGGGTCGGGACACGAATGGAGATTCCGTTTAATTTTCCATTCAACTCCGGCAGAACCAGTCCGACAGCTTTGGCAGCGCCTGTTGTGGTCGGAATCATCGACAGGCAAGCTGATCTTGCCCGGCGCAAGTCTTTGTGAGGCGCATCCAGTAAACGCTGGTCCCCGGTATATGAATGAACAGTCGTCATCAATCCGGCAATAATACCGAATTCATCGTTCAGCACTTTGGCGATCGGTGCCAGGCAGTTTGTAGTGCAGGATGCATTGGAGATAATATGATGGCTGTCAGACTTGTACTGATCAGAATTAACGCCCATAACAATGGTAATGTCCGGTCCTTTGGCCGGAGCGGAGATGATCACTTTTTTGGCGCCGCCGGATAAATGCTTGGAAGCACTCTCCTTGTCCCGAAAAAGGCCGGTGCATTCCGCTACAATTTCCACATCAAAATTTTTCCAGGGAAGGTTTGCCGGATCTCTTTCAGAGAAAACAGCGATGGATTTCCCACCAATTTCGATGGCATTTTCCTTGGGTGTAATTTGAATGTCGAGTTTTTCGTGAACTGAATCATATGTCAGCAGGTGGGCAATGGATTCGGGATCCATTAAATCATTCACCGCAACAACTTCAATATCGGAGCGCTTGAGAGCAGCGCGAAACACAAGCCTTCCGATTCTTCCCAGTCCATTAATTGCTATCTTCGTAGCCATTTATACCTCCTTTAAAAAAGTTTTTCCGCATGAGAATTACATCCTCGCGTGTATCTGAATAATAATTTGGTATTCGTGCTTCAATGTTGAAACCGATTTTTTTGTAAAGATCAATGCCAGCCGTATTTGTCTGTCTGGCTTCAAGGATTACCGACTTAATTTTCCGCCCGCCAAAGGTGCCCAGACAGTGGTTTAAAAATTTAAATGCAATCTCTTTACGTCGTTGTTCAGGGGTGACGGCGATTTTTAATAGGTGAATTTCATCGGTAATCAAACGAAAACAAAGGTATGCGATAATCTGATATGTTTCAAAAGAATTTTCAAGCTTTAAAACAAAATTATACGAATATTTATTTGAAAGTTCGCTTAAAAAAGAGGCTCTGCTCCATGGCTGATGAAATGACGCCTGTTCAATTTTTAGAATATGGTCAATATCTTTTTCCAACATTCTGTCTATGATCAAATCAGACATCTGTCAGCTTCTTTTTTCCCCCTTTAAAATACTGCTTGCCAGGGAAATGCTTTTTTTACCGTAAGTTTCAATGGTTTTAGCCATCTGGTGCAGATCCATATCTTTTTTTCGAAGATTGACTGCCTTGAGAAGAACTGGCAGGTTGACGCCGGAAATGACTTCGATTCTTCCTTCTTCAAGAAAGGAGTAGCTTAAATTTGATGGGGTGCCGCCGAACATGTCAGTTAAAAGAAGTATACCCTTGTTGGAATCAACGGATTTAATAGCAGTATTAATTTTTTTTCTTAATTTTTCGACATTTTCCGCCAGATTAATGGATACGGATATAACCGATTCAGGCTTTGAACTGAAAATTATTTCAGCCGTATCAACCAGAGCCTCTCCGAGTTGCCCGTGTGTAACAATGACTATACCAATCATAAAGAATCCTGATTCTAAATTTGAGCTTGTTTTTCGATAATTATTTGTCGGTGTCTCATGCTTTCTAAAACCGGCAGCGAATTATAATGCAGAACTTTAAATTTTAATATCAATATCCCGATGGTTAATATCCACCGGACGACCGGCTTTATTGATATGATTAAAAATCGTTTCGGCAATAACAACCGAACGATGCTGACCGCCTGTGCAACCAATAGAAATCGTTAAATATGATTTCCCTTCCTTTTCATACAACGGGATTAAAAAATCAATAAGATCTTTGAATTTTAATAAAAAGGAATGTGTTGTCTGGTTGCCTAAAACATAATTTTTAACTTGTTCATTTTTACCGTCATACCTTTTGAGTTCCGGAACAAAATACGGATTGACCAGAAACCGCACATCAATGATCAGGTCAGTGTCGTGGGGAATCCCATGTTTGAATCCGAATGACATTATTCTAATTTGCATTGTCACGGCACCGACCGCACTTTGGGACAAATTGAAAATAATTGATTTCAGGTCATGAATATTGCAGTTCGATGTATCGATAATTCTTGAGGCAGCTTCTTTCAATGGATCAAGTAATTTCTTTTCTTCACGGATTCCCTCAAGAAGTGATTTATCGCGAACCAGAGGATGATGTCTTCGGGTTTGACTGAACCGTTTTAACAGGACGGTTTCTTCAGCCTCAAGAAACAGAATTTCAAAATTATGACCTTTATGCCGGAGATCTTTTAAGACAGCCGGCCATGAATTCAGAAAACCCTTTTCCCTGATATCCATAACAAATGCAAGCCCCTTAATTTCCGTGTCACCGTGCATGGGCAGTTCGAGAAATTTAGGAAGCAGCTCAACCGGCATATTATCGACGCAGTAAAAACCGGTGTCTTCAAGTGCTGCAATTGCCGTACTTTTACCTGATCCGGAAAGTCCGGAGATAATGATTATCTTATAATTTGCCATGACTGATAATTAAAAAGATTTCTGAGTGATCGATTGTTATGCGGCTATGAGTTAAGTTTCTTCTCATCTAATGAATCGGAAAAAAGATATTAAAATTCTTCGTCAATGCCTTGTAATAATCGAATAACCTCATTTTTATCCGATGAAAATAATATTTTGTCGTTAAAAGATTTCTCTTTTAAAATTTTTGAAATCCGGGCAAGGAGTTTTAGGTGAAGATCCGTCGAGTTCTCAGGGGTTAACAGTAAAAAAAATATATGCGTCGGCTTTCCATCCATTGCATCAAAGTCAACTCCCTTGCGGCTCAAACCAACACCTAAAATCAATGCCGGAAGGTTTTTTAATTTGCCGTGAGGAATACCGATACCGTTGCCGATTCCGGTGCTGCCGAGATGTTCACGTTCAATCAGTACACGGACCAGTTCCTTATGTTCGATTTGAGTGAGCTCCGAAATCGGAAGAGTCAGCTCTTCGAGGACACTTTTCTTATCGGTTGCTTTCAGTTCAGTAATAATATTTTTGGGGTCAAGAAAATTGAGTATTTTCATTTCAAGGTGTTTGTTATCATTTAAAGTTATAAGGTTAACTTCGTGGCTGAATTAAACCGAGATCACCGTCTTTTCGTCGGTATAGCACATTCACTCTGTCAGTTCTGGAATTCGTAAATACAATAAAATTATCCTCAATCAGGTCCATCTGCATACTTGCTTCGTCAACATCCATTGGTTTGAAATCAATATTTTGTACTCTGATTTGAGATTCCTTGCTTTCATCCAAGGGGTTTGATGACATATCTTCAGACAAAGTCTGTCTTTCTAAAAGCTCGGAGCGGTTGCCCTGACGGTGATTCCTGATTTTTTCCTTGTTTTTTTTGATTTGTTTTTCAAGTTTATCCAGCGCCATGTCAATGGATGAATACATATCGGTGGTTTTCTCACGGCAATTAATACTCAGTTTGCCGCTGATTATTTTGATTTCAGCAATATGGCGAATTTTTTCAACAGAAAGAACAACATTAGCTTCAGCGGGGCTGTCGAGCAGTTTATCCAGTTTGTTTAGTTTGTTTTGCGCATAAGATTTAAGGTGATCGGAGGGATCTAAGTTTTTAAATGTTACAGATATTTGCATAAATTTTATCCTCCTTAAAATTGTTTACGTTTACTCGAAGGTAGAATCCCCATCATTTCCCTGTATTTTGCCACTGTGCGTCTGGCAATGTGAATTTCAGATGTTTCTAAAATTTCCGTAATTCTTTTATCGCTATAAGGCTTTTTATGATTTTCGCTTTCAATGAGTTTTTTGATTTTTGACTGAACACTCGCCGATGCGATAGAGCCGCCGTTTGAACAGTTAATGGAGCTGTTAAAAAAGAATTTTAATTCAAAAATTCCCTGGGGGGTATAAGCATATTTGTTGTTGGTTACCCGGCTGATGGTGGATTCGTGCATTTCAATATCATCAGCAACATCCCTGAGTACCATGGGTTTAAGATGGGCAATCCCATGATCAAAAAAGTCCCGCTGGAATTTAAGAATGCTTTCCATGACATTGTATATGGTTTTACGGCGATGATGGATACTCTTTATCAGCCATTCTGCAGAACGAAGCCGGTCTTTAAGATAAGTCTTTGTCTCTTCAGCAATATTTTCGCCCCGGCGAACGGCTTTTTTATAATATGAATTAATATGCAATTTAGGCATATCATCATCATTCATTATAATTAAATAATCATCTCCTTCTTTATAAACATAGACATCCGGCGTAATATAAATAAGATGGTCATCATTAAATTTGTCACCCGGTTTCGGGTCAAGGGTTTTTATCAATGCAACTGCAGAAACGACACTGTTAATGTCGATTTTCAGTGATTTGGCAATCACTTTATATCGTTTGGTTTCAAGATCTTTAATATGAAAACGGATAATATTGTCTACTATTGGATTTTCAATCTCTAAATATCTGGTCTGTAGTAACAGGCATTCCCTGAGGTCTGCGGCACAAACACCCGGCGGATCAAATGACTGCATCAGTGTCAAAACCTGGTGAATTTTTTCTGGTGAATAATTGCTGGTTTCGGCGATCTCTTCGACTGAAATATCTAAATAGCCATCCTTGTTTATATTTCCAATGATCTGGCTACCGATATTTTCATCTTCGGGGGAGGGCTGCGTCATCAAAAGCTGCCAGCGGAGATGATCAGCAAGCGACGTTTTGTTTGTAGTAAATGCCTCAAGATCCGTTGCATCTTTTTTTTCACTTTCATAATGAATTTTACCGGTGGAACTAAATTCATCAAGATAGTTGTGCCAGTCCAGGTAATTGTCAAACTTTTCATCAATGGTGACTTCTTTGGTTCGTACAGGCTCAATATCGGTTTTATCGATATCCTCCTCCGCAGAAACGATATGAGAATCTTCCAGGGTAGGGTTGGTTTCTATCTCTTGCTGAATCATTTCCACCAGTTCCAGTTTTGAAAGCTGTAGAAGCTTGATCGCCATCTGAAGTTGAGGGGTCATGATCAACTGTTGTTGAAGCCGAAGATTTTGTTGGAGTTCAATTGCCATATTTTATATTTTATAATTTAAATTCAGAACCTAAGTATATTTCCCGGGCAGTCGGGCTGGATGCGATTTTTTCAGGAGAACCGGACTCAATCACTTTGCCATTGTTTAAAATGTAAGCCTTATTACAAACGCCGAGGGTTTCCCGGACATTATGGTCGGATATCACAATGCCGATATTCCTTTTTATAAGATGTTTAATGATATTCTGAATATCAATAATCGCCAGGGGATCGACGCCGGCAAACGGCTCGTCAAGAAGAATAAATGAAGGGTCGGTCGCAAGAGCTCGTGTAATCTCCAGTCGCCTTCTTTCACCGCCGGAAAGAACCGCCGCTTTTTGTTTGGAAAGTCGCTTGATCCCCAGTTCGTTTAAAAGGGCGTCCGCTTTGTTATTCTGTTCCGTTTTGGAAATCGGCAAGGACTCCAGGATTGCCATTAAATTATCTTTAACC